>CP040000.1:600000-858111 GCA_013100805.1 Candidatus Saccharibacteria bacterium oral taxon 488 | reverse complement strand
AATACCTTCCCCCTCGGAACTAGCTTGATGACCCTACTATAGCAAAAAATCAGACTTTTCCACAAGCACAGGCGCCATCATAAAATCTAGGGCCTCTCGAGGTGATTTTTCCACAACAATGAGCCACCCCTGATAAATATGTGGAAAAAACAGCAGAAACAGTGGAAAGTTTATCCATGGCTTGCAAAAAATGTCAAAAAAGGCTACACTAAATGACGATATGCCAAAGCGAACATTTCAACCACACAAGCGACATCGCGCCAAGACGCACGGTTTTCGAGCTCGTGTTTCGACCAAGGCTGGTCGCGCTGTTCTGAAGCGCCGTCGCCTCAAGGGTCGCGCCAAAATCGCTATCTAAATGTAAACTCCCGCCTCGCCTAACAGGGCGGGATTTTGCTATACTGGACCTATGTTACGTCACGTCAACCGATTTCATGGCCATGGTAGCCTGCGCTACGTCTATATGCGCGGTCAGGCGATCCGCTCGTCGCAGCTCACCATGAAATATATTGCCAATCCACGCCGCCGCCATGGTCGGTTTTCGGTAGTGATTAGCAAGAAGGTGCTCAAGTCTGCCGTTAAGCGCAATCGTGTTCGCCGCCGAATTTACGAAATTATCCGACTAGAATTGCTGTATGTTCGGGGCGGGTTTGATGTCGTCATTATGGTGTTTTCGCCGGAGGTGCTACTGATGCCGCATGACGATTTAAGAACGGCAGTAAAACAACTCTTTTCGCAAGCCGGGCTGTATAAATAGTGCTACCTCTGGTATAATGGGGATATGAACATGTTTGATGTGGTTATTGTGCAACCAATTTTTAACTTGCTGATGGCGATTTACGCGCTGATTCCAGGCGGTGATTTTGGGGTTAGCGTTGTACTATTTACAATAATTGTGCGGTTACTCTTGTGGCCACTAGTTAAGAAGCAACTCCACCAGGCTAAAGCGATGCGCAAGATACAGCCCGAACTTGCCAAGCTGAACAAAAAATATAAGAGCAATCCACAGATGCGGGCGATGGCGATGATGGATGTGTATAAAAAGCATAACATCAAGCCGATGAGCTCTATCCTAGTACTCCTTATCCAGCTGCCAGTACTGATCGCGATTTATCGTGTGGTGCAGATATTCGTATTGCAGCGTTCAGAGCTTGCTAAGTACACATACGACGTGATGGAGCAGTGGGGACCGGTCAAGCATTTGATCGCTAATCCGGATCACTTTAACCAGAATTTCTTGGGGCTGATGGACCTGACAAAGCAGGCGTTATCATCAAATGGCGTATCAATCGGACTGCTCATCCTCGCCCTGGTGGCAGCTGTTTTGCAGTATTTATTATCAAAGCAGATGTCGCCAAGTTCGGATAGTAAGAAGCGGCTACGTGATGTGCTGATGGAAG
Organism: Candidatus Saccharibacteria bacterium oral taxon 488; assembly: GCA_013100805.1. NCBI lineage: Bacteria > Candidatus Saccharimonadota > Candidatus Saccharibacteria bacterium oral taxon 488. The sequence continues at coordinate 856,711 of CP040000.1, read as the reverse complement.
CGGGCGAGGGCAAGAACGCCGATCAAACCGAAGTTAACGCCATTGTTACACGCAAAATGATGAAGGTTATGCCGGTGTTTATGTTCCTTATTATGATCAGTCTGCCAGGGGCGCTGGCGCTCTACATGGCAACCTCAAATATCGCTGCTTATATCCAAAACGCCATTATTCTCAAGCAAGACGGGACAGAGATACAGCAAATTGCCGGCGAAAAGCGAGCGTCGAAATCTACGAGTAAGTCAGCGACAACGTCAGTGAAAAAATCAAAAGCCGCTTCGCAACGAGCAGCCACAGCGACTGAGGCGAACATTACGCGGATAAAGGCGAAGGATTAAGGAGGTTATATGGATCAAATCGCGACCATTGAATTTGTCAAGAAATACCTAGAGGATTTTTTGGCGTTCTTTGATCTCAATCTGGATGTTGATGTTAGCGTTGAAGACGATGTTATCAAGGCCGTTGTGCCATCGAGTGAGCGCAATAGTTTACTCATCGGGCGGAATGCGGAGACACTGCGGAGTCTACAGACGGTGGTGTCAGCAATTTTGCGTAACCGTCAGGCGGCGCTGGTGCGAGTGAATATTGATATCGCTGATTATAAGAAGCAGCATGCCGAAAAGATTGCTGACAAGGCGCGCGGCTGGATCGAAGAAGTACGGCGGACGGGCGAGACGAAAATTATTGAACTAAATTCAGCTGATCGCTGGGTAGTGCACCGCGTGGCGAGTGACTATAGTGATATTGAGACCCATTCTGAGGGCGAGGGCCGTGCGCGACACTTGGTGATTTCACAGAAGAGTTCTTAATCTTTGAAGACAACGTTGGTATAGAGCAGGTAGTTCCAGATGAGGCTGGCAACGGTGGCGATGAGCTTACTGATAAATAGTGCTGCTGGCTGGCTGAAACTGAAGTTGATGAAAATTGGTGCGAGTAGCGCAATAATGCCAGTCTGAATTACCCAGAGACCAAACAAGGTGACGAGGGTAAAGAGGAGTAGCTGACGGCGAACATTGCCGGTGCGTGAGCGAAAGGTGAATGATCGATTGGCGACGAAGCTGAAACTAAAGGCGATGGTTGTCGAGATAATATTAGCTAATTCTTTCGGTGTGCTGATAAACCAGGTCAACATAAACAACACACCAAAATCAATGGCGGTGTTGATGGTACCGATGAGGAGGTAGCGAAGTTTGGTGGCATGGTTGGTGATGTAGTGTTTGAAGCGAGCCATAATGATAAGTATACCTAGTTGGTGCGATGTTTTTTGGCGGCAATGGCCTCCTTGAAAGCAGCGATGAGGCGCTCGGTATTATTCTGCCAGGAAATAGTATTGAGATGAGCTTGAACCGCAGTTTTCATATCAAGGCGTGCTTTTTGCGGGTCAGCGATGATAGAGAGCATTTTTTTCATGAAGTCGTCGGGATTCTTAGGCTGAGCGTAAAGAACCGCATTTCCACCAGCCTCGCGGAGCACAGGAATATCGGAGGCAACAACCGGCGTGCCACTAGTCAGCGCTTCAACAATCGGCATACCGAATCCTTCGTAAATGGAACTCATGCAAAAAAGGTCTGCTTGCTGATAAAACGCAGGTACGTCTTCTTGGGGGATGTAGCCTGGACGAATGACGTGTTCACCCGCGGCCTGGGCTTCAGCGATGGCACATTCAGTAGTTTCGGTCTTCCAGCCCTTACCGCCAGCCAACACTAACGAATATTGTTTGCGGATTTTTTCTGGCAGGGCCCGAAAAGCAGCAATCATTGTCGGTAAATCCTTGCGCGGTTCGAGATTGCCGATTGAAAAGATATACCGCTTGGTTGGTAAGTTGTATTTGGTGGCGACGTCGATTGCACCCGGTTGAGAATAAATTGGGTCAGCTGGTATTGGCGTGACGATAATTTTTGAGGCTGGCACGCCGTATTCGGCGATAATTTCTGATTTGACTGACTCCGAGACAGTAATGATGAGGTCGGCTACTCGGGTTGCATGGGCGACACGGCGGCGTAAATGGGCTAAATTGCGCCGTTCAATCGTCTCAGGAAAATAAAGATAGCCAAGGTCGTGAATAACGACGGCAGTAATAGTTGCTTTACTGGTTGTCCAGCGGTCGAAATTTGGAAAAATTGCGACATCAACAGGTGAAGATAGCAGGTCGTAGGGTAGCAGTAGACCGTAACTCTGGAGCTTGGCAAATAGCCGCTGGGGTATGAGCGTGTGTTTTTCATGCTTGATTGAGCTGTCTAGAATAGGGTCCCGATGCTTGCTCAAAAAATTAAAATAAAACGCCGAAACTTCAGTCCCCGACGGTGAGTAACAAGCCAGGCTATTGGTTAACATACGAGTGTAATGACCAACGCCAGACATATTAGGAGCAGTGAGGGCGGCGGTTTCAACACGAATATTCATGAGTATATTATAACCCGTTTTCATACAAAGGAATAAACTGTGTTTTAACGATGATGTGAAAAACAAATGAGGCAAGATATTGACGGCGAGCGGCGGCGGCTAGACGTACGCGAAGCTTGGGGTTAGAATATAGCTGCTCCATGGCGCGATGCAGTGCTGTCGAATCTTTTGCGGGGACGAGGAGGCCGGTCTTATTATGATGAATAATCTCCGGATTGCCACCAACGTCAGTGGCGACAATTGGTAGTTGGAGCATACTGGCCTCAACGAGTGAAACACTAAACCCCTCGTGGTATGTTGGATGAAGATATACGTCAGCGGTGACAACCTCAGGGAGAGGGTTTGTTTGGTGGCCGCGAAAAGTGACCGGTAACCCTTTGGCTTGTTTCTCAAACCGTGAACGATCTGGTCCGTCACCGATCAGAATGAGGCGCGTGTCGTGATGTGTAGCGTGAAGTCGTTTGAATGCAGCGATCGCTTCGCTAACTCCCTTATCAACAACCAGGCGGCCGGCGATACAGAACGTGAACGGGCGGCTTTTGATAGGTGTGTGTGTTGGTTTCTGGTCGTTGACACCATTATAGATAACGGTTAATTTACGATGAATTGGTGAGGTTGACGGCAGATTATCAGAAACGAGACGGCATTCACTCTGGCTAACGAGGGTAATTGCGTCGGCAAAGCGTGCCGCCCAAGCAACCAGCTTACCAGTCGGGTTTTTATACCATACGCCGAGCTGCTTCCAGACATGTTTGAGGTCGGCGTGATCAGTCCAGATAACATGGGCACCGATAAGCTTACCAGCAATTGACCCAGCAATAAAATCATCCTTACTCTGCAGGTGAACAACGTCAGCTTTGTAGCGATGAAATTGGATAATATAATACAAAGTGAGTAGCAGCTGCCAGAGTATATATAGTGGTGTTAATACAACTCGCCGGCCGCTCCAGTTTTGTCGAGACCACCACCAAGAGCGGTGATAAGTCAACCGTTCGTGCTTAGCGTAGTCACAGAGTGTCGTGTGGTGACTAAAAATAACCGGCAAATGGCCCAGCTCTCGTAGCTCCTGAGCTAAGAACACTGGAAATCGCTCGCCACCACCAAAATCATGAGGTGCGGCATTTCGTACGATAACAACTCGTAACCGATTCATTTTACAAGTATATATCTTTTTGGTGTAATTTGGTATAATCAGGGAGTGAGACGTCTCTTTGGTAATGAAAAAAATCGGGCAATTTTGCGCGCAATGGTTAGCACAGACTTTAAGGTTCGCTACCAAAATTCTGCCCTCGGATACGTATGGTCGCTTCTGAAGCCGCTGTTCATATTCGGCATCTTGTATGTATTGTTTACCTATGCATTCCCACAGGGTAGTAAAGGGATTGAATATTTTGGCGTCTGGTTATTAATTGGCGTCGTGCTATGGAACTTTTTCTCTGAGGCAACGATGGTAGGTACTCGTTCGGTAGTGGAAAATGGGCAACTAATTCGTAAAGTAGCAATCCCAAGACACCTCTTAGTGGTTGCCAGCTCCGTATCGGCGCTGATTAACCTTGGCTTGGGGATGATTGTGGTGATAATTTTTGCACTACTAAGTGGTCTAATGCCAACTTTGTTGTGGTTGCTACTAATTCCGATAATTGCTCAGCTATTTTTACTATCAATTGGCCTATCTCTCCTGCTCTCAGCGCTTTATGTGACATTTCGTGATATCGCGTACATTTGGGAAATTTTGTTGCAGGCTGGGTTTTACGCTAGCGGTATTATTTTCGCCATTATTTATATGCCAGCGATCATCCAGAAGGTGGCATTTTTGAACCCGGTCACACAAATTATTCAGGATGCTCGGCATGTACTCATGCCCAATAATTCAGCTTCTCAAACGATTTGGCAGACGTTTCATAACCCACTACTATGGATTATCCCGATTGTAATAACCATCGGGCTATTTGGGTTGGGGTGGTGGTATTTCCAGCGTAAGCAACGTTCATTTGCGGAGGATATTTAGATGGCAAAGCCGGCGATTATAATCAAGGATATACATAAAGAGTTTGTGCTGCCGCAGACCAAGAACTCAAGCATTAAGCATGCTTTTGTTAATATTATTAAACGAAATAAAAAGACCGTCCAAAAGGTATTGGACGGGGTTAGTTTTACTGTTAATCAGGGTGACTTTTTCGGGGTTGTTGGTCGGAACGGCTCAGGAAAAAGTACCATGCTTAAAATTCTCGCCGGTGTATATCAACCGACGAGCGGTAGTATTCAGCTACATGGTAAGCTGACACCATTTATTGAACTGGGTGTTGGCTTCAACCCGGAGCTGTCTGGCCGAGATAATGTTTTTTTGAACGGAGCACTACTTGGGTTCACCCGCAAAGAGATGGAGGCAATGTATGATGAGATTGTTGCCTTTGCTGAACTTGAGCCGTTCATGGATCAGAAGCTGAAAAATTATTCGTCGGGCATGCAGGTGCGGTTGGCGTTTTCAGTAGCAATTAAGGCGCGTAACGATATTATGATTTTCGATGAAGTGTTGGCTGTCGGTGATGAGGCATTCCAGCGCAAGTGTATCGACATATTTGAGCAGTATAAAGCCAGCGGGCAGACAGTTGTCCTAGTGACACACGATATGGAAACGGTCAAGAAGTTTTGTAATCGTGCTGTGCTAATCCAAGACGGTACAATTATCAAAGAGGGGGACCCGGTACAGGTGGCTGATGAGTATAGTCGGCTTAATCAAGCAGTGATTGATGCAAGTATTGATAGAAATCGGCAATATACAGGTGAAAATGTTGATATTACAATCCGCGGCGCGACAGGTAAAAAGCAGCGTAGCTTTAAGGTTGGTGAGACTATCTCGTTTGATATCGCTTGGCGCCACGATAAGACGCGAGCAATCATGGTTGATTTGTATCGCAAAGACAGTGATTTAGTATCGAATTTTATTACTAATCGTGAAGGCTTCGCTGAGCTACCAAAAGATAAAAAACTGACACTTGATATCGAGGTAAACTTGGGCCCGGGATCGTACTATGTTGACGTTAATCTTCTCAATCACGATGGGTCAGTAAAGTATGACGTTGCTTATCGTGCCGAGGAATTTACTATCACGAAAGACTTTTCAGTAGTTGGGCAGTCGTTTGGGGGATTAACATTGATTCCGCGGCAGTGGCGCCACGATCACAGATAGAAAAGGATAGTCAGCTAATGGTTTGACGATAAACTGGTTATCCCTGTGCCATTTAAGCAGCCGATTTTGTTTTTCGACGTGATGGTCGAAGCTTAATCTTAATGATATCAAGTCCCCACTTAACAACGATCTTGGCGGCAGTGCGCCCGGTTGATGCCACGTTCCAAAGCTGACGGAGCCCCTTACCAACCTGTCCCTTTTGAAGCATACGATAACCAATGCGCATTAGTACAAAAGTGTAGGCGTGCTTATGGCTAATTCCAAAATCATGGTTAATTGGATTTTTGAGATAATAGGCGAAAGCACGTTTGATATCGGCACGACTAGTGACCGTCGGCTGAACGATATCCCAGTTGCGAAGCGAAAACTTTTTAGCGAGACGATTTTGCTCATCGCGCCGTTTAGCCGAGATGCTGCCGTCACTAATGCGATAGCGAAAAACAGGGTAAGGTACGTTGGCAAGCTCACCATGTTCGGCAAATTTACTAAACAGGTCATAATCTTCAGCCGGACAGGTGTCAGGGTAAAGACCAGCGTCAAGTGCTGCCTGGCGGCGATAAATGACCGATGAATGACAGAATTGATTAAAAATGCAAAGACCGAGTCTAATATCTTCGTTACGAGCAACGTTAAAAATAAAACCAGTTGGTACGCTATCTTGGTTCATGATTTCTGCGCCACCGCCAACCAGAACCAGGTTTTTGTTTTTCTCTAGCATAGTGACTTGAGTCCTGAGCTTGTGCGGTAGCCACTCATCGTCGCCATCAATACGGGCAATGTAGGTACCACGCGCTTCGGTAATGCCGCGGTTGAGTGAAGCCACGAGGCCGCTATTTTTTTGATTAATGAGGCGAATGCGGCTATCTTCTTTTTGAAGGCGTTCAATTATTTTTTTTGTGCCGTCTGATGATCCGTCATTGATAATGATATATTCAAAATCAGTAAAATCTTGTGACAGCACGGAGCGAATTGAGGACTCAATGTATGTTTCGTCATTATAGGTGGCGGTAATAATTGACACCAATGGTGGTTTAACTTGGGATTTCTGTGCATTCATACGGGATATTATAGCATCTTTGTTGGTAAAAATATTGAAAACCCAACGATTAGCTGTTATGCTTAAGCTGATAGGATAAAACAGGGGAAACAACACTATGCGAGTTAAACAAACATCGCCAAAGAGGACCAAGATTGTAATAATTAGTTTAGTAAGTGCGATTGTCGTGATTGCTATTGCGGCGGCTGTTTATGCGATAACGCGGCCACAACAAACAGAACGGGCCAAGGATGATGCTAATTCGTCCCGAGCAAAGGAAAATAACAGCAACAAAGACGGTAATAAGAAAGTTGACGACAGTAAGACGAAGCCAGAAGAACGTGATGGCCGCAGCTCCGATAAGCCAGCTGGTCCTGGTGAGCAACGCGGCTCAAAACGAGCAGTAACACCGATTGTGAGTGGTTACGGCCTCAGTGGCGACGGGCAACGTCTACAAATTGACGGCGGCGTTAATGCTATTGTCGAAAACGGCGGTAGCTGTACCTTTACAGTATACTGGTCTGGTGGTCAAGTTTCGCGTCAAACTGGCGCATCCGCTGGTCCGAGCTCGACAAATTGTCGGATGGCCGAGATTCCACTATCAGAATTACCGTCGGGCACTGACATGTCGATCAAGGTTGCTTACTCGTCGGGTGTATATGCTGGGGAGTCTACGAACGGGCCATCGTTCCGCAAGGAGGGGCTACGATGATTCGGTTGCAGCATGTGAAGTTATCTTGGCTAAAGCGTGTTGGGTATACACTGATCGTCGTTGGTGTTGTTGGTCTAGGGGTTGTCTTCTGGCCAAAAACAGGAGCGTTGTCACCATGGAGTCCTGGACGAATTATTGATGACAATGTTTTTTATGACACCAATACATTTTCAAGCGTTCAAGATATTCAAAACTTTATTAACAGTCATACGCCAGCCTGCGATACGTGGGGAACTGGGCCGTCCGAGTATGGAGGAGGTACGCGAGCGCAATATGCAGCTAAACGCGGTTGGCACGGCCCACCGTATGCCTGCCTGCGTGATTATCACGAAAATCCAAGTACGAAAGAGACCTCGTTTGAAAGGGGTGGCGGCTGGTTTGCTGGCGGTCTGTCGGTGGCTAATATTATCTGGAATGTATCAAAAGAATTTGGTATTAATCCGCAAGTAATGCTGGTGACGCTAAAGAAAGAACAGGGGTCGTTGTTTACTGATGTCTGGCCGCTCAAGAGCCAGTACAAGTATGCTATGGGCTTTGCTTGTCCAGATAGCGGCCCGGGTAATACGGCAAACTGCTCAAGTGAATATGCCGGCATGTACAACCAATTGCGGATGGCGGCGCGGCAATTCCGGCTTTATACTAATCGGCCGGGCGAATATCGCTATAAGGCTGGTCGATCAAACTACATCCAGTATAGCCCAAACGCGGCCTGTGGCGGCTCATGGGTATATATCGAGAATCAAGCAACAGCTAATTTGTACAACTACACCCCATATCAGCCAAATCAAGGAGCGCTCAATGCCTATCCAGGGACAGCCCACTGTGGAGCATATGGTAATCGTAATTTTTGGCGCTTCTTTAATGAATGGTTTGGTTCGCCGCTGAAATCTGTGCGAATTGAATCGCCGCTGTCGGTGAGGACGGAGGGGACCGGGTCAAAACTATTTACGGACATGACAATAACCGCATCGTTTACTATCCGTAACGCCACAAATCAGCGTCGCGATCTAGGTACCATGGCGATAGCCGCCCGTGATAGCAAGTGGAATAACTATGACTTTGGTAGCCAACGGGTTATTCTTGAGCCATGGCAGACATATACCTACCGAGTGACAACTAAGTTAACGAAAGAGGAGAATTATAAATTCTGGATCACAAATTACCGTGAGGGCAACGGTTGGAGTAATAATTATCCAGAATCAGCTCCGGGCCATAGCCGCGAAGTGTCGACGTTTGTGCAGACGGCGCCAACAGTAACTTCCCCAGTAACTATTCAGAACCAACGAACTCACGTTGGGCAATCAACGCGGATTCGCTTCACGGTTAAAAACAATAGTCCGAAGCCAGTTGACCTTGGTTACTTTGGTGCGGCAATTACTAGTCCGAGTGGACGAAATGCTGATGCTAGTTTTGATACAGTCAACAGCCTTGCGCCGGGTGCAACCTACACCTACGACCGGGAATTTATTCCGCGGGAAAGTGGTCTATACAAGGTGCGAATTAGCGGCACTCTCGACAAGGGGACAACCTGGACCGAGGCGCAGTATCCGGTGCCAACGCCGGCTAGTGCTGGTAACCGGGCGCAGTTCACCATTCTCCCCAACCCCACTCTCACTCAGGGCATTACTTTCTCTAATTCCACTCCACGTGCCGGCGAGCCAGTCACTACCACCTTTAAGATCAAGAACTTTGCCAGCCAACCCATCACTACCACTAACCGCACCTGTCTCATTATGCGCAACCAACATGGAGCAAACTATGATCTCGGCTGCCTCCAACCAACCACCATTCAACCTGGTCAAGAACAAGAATTCAAGACCACTCGTTCCTTCCCAGTTGGTATCTACCGTGCCTACTTCTCCACCTTTGACGGCCGTACGTGGCACGAATATGCCGCTCCACCGCTTGAGACTGGTAACGAGGCGGTGAAGGGGGAGATGAGAGTGCTGCAAGATGTCGTCATGTCACAGGGATTATCAATAACGCCAGCGCCAGCGCGTGCTGGTGACAAGCTGACCGGCTCATTCACTCTGCGTAATCTTAGTTCGGCAGTGTCACAGACTGATCAGCGCTTGTGCTATATTATTCGGGGTCCACGTGGCGAGAACCATGACCTCGGCTGTCAATCAACAAAGGGAATTGCTCCAAATAGTAGCATGCAGTTTTCGCTCAGTCGTCTTTTTGACAAGCCGGGTACGTATAGAGCCTTCTTTGCGCTATACGACGGCAGTCGCTGGCACGAAGGGGTGGCGCTACCGGGGTTGACTGGCAAGGAGGTAGCTAGCTTATCATTCACCATTCTCTCTAATCCAACACTCACACAAGGATTAACACTTTCTAATGCCAATCCTCGAGCTGGAGAGCCAGTGACGGCTACTTTCAAGCTGAAAAACTTTTCTAACCAACCGGTAACAACGACAGAGCATAATTGTTTCATTTTACGTAGTCAAAGCGGTGCAAACCACGACTTTGGCTGTCTCTCTCCAGCAACAATTCAACCAAATCAAGAACTAGAATTCAAAGCAACTCGCTCATTCCCAGCTGGTACTTATAGCGCCTACTTCTCAACCTTTGATGGAAGACATTGGCAGGACCACAAAGCACCACCTCTCGAAACTGGCCAAGAGGCGGTTAGGGGCGAGATGAGGGTGCGCGAGTAGAGCGGACAATTACCGCTTAAGCATACGCCTAACTTCCGTCAAAAACCTTTTTTGTGAAAAATCACGTAGCGCCTGTTTTCGTAGAGATTGGGCGTTGGCAAACGCTATCTTGGGATTGTCCAGAACAACAGTTAACGCTTCAGCGTAGGCTTTTGGATTGGTGATATCATCAACAATCTGTCCATATGTACCAACAAAGTCTGCTACTCCACCAACGCGTGCTGCTACTAGGGGCAAGCCGCACAGGGCTGTCTCAATTGGCGTATTTGGCATGCCGTCAAAGAGCGATGTATAGAGAAAGACGTCATAGTTATCAACAGGCAGTGACGGTACACCATTAAAGCCACCGCGGTAATGAACCCGTGGATGGGATGGTAGTTTATGGGCGGGAAACTCGCTCGATGCGTCACCGTACATATCAATATGGACATCACCCGGCAGCAAATCAGCAATGACTGCAACTAATTGAGGTAATTTCTCTGGTGATAGGCGGGACGCCCAAAGGACTCGCCTTTGACCAGCCAGCTTTGCTACCGGTGTGTACGTGCTGCTATCAAGTGGTTGATGGTGAACGGTAATTGCATCCGCGTCATAAGCATATTCATTAACCCACATCGACTTGACGGCTTCATTATCGGTGGTTATCTCAGAGAGCAGGTGATAAATCTGTGGCAGATGACTGTGTGAAAAACCAAATATTCGTCCAGTTTCATCGGTGCTTTGGCTATAGGACGTAGCAATAACTTTTTTACCAGTGGCCTTGATATATACTGCGTGATCTCGCACAAAATCATAAGCCAGCTCTGAGTTGAGGATGTGGAGTACGGGTGCATGAATATTCTCGATCAATTGTTCTAGCAGTCTATATTTTTGTTCTATCGGGAAAAATCGGGTAATTGTCCCAAACGGCACGAAATCTACGTCGATGTTAAGTCGTGGTCGCCACTCTGAGTAATTAGCGTCAACTTCATTTGTGGCAATAACCAAAACTTTCTTGCCGAGTGACGCAGCGGTGTTGGCGTAGTTAAGAGCAAATAGATCAGCACCGCCACGCTTGAGCCACGGTACGAACAACACATAATCATACCTATCGTTTCGTAAATCACGACACATTTGCCAGTACGCCAAGCCAACACGATAATGATCATCGGTAATTGTGTGGTATACTGTCGGTAATGGATGTGGTGGAAAAATTAGTTTCTCAATATGATGTAATGCTCGCCATTCAGTATCAAGCCACGCTGGCAGCACCTCGGTCGCCGGTGTCAACTTCTTTTTTTTGAGCACATTGCGTCCGCGTCGGATGATTGCGAGCGGCCGCTTGACTAACCCTAGTGGAATGCGAGAACGAATCAGCAGTTCTTTGATGGTATTTTTTGTTTGGCGCCGCTGCTCTGAGGTGGGTGTGGCGACCGAGTCAAGCTTGATGGTACGAAAGTACGATGGACTAAAGAGTGGGTGGGCGTGGAGCACTGAGCGGCTAGTTTTTTGACGTGCCCATTCCGAGCCGGTGGCCTTACGGCGAACAAAGATAGCGGTTTCCGGAATGAGGACATTTTTGACACCATACTGGATGAACTGACAGCTCATAAACCAATCCTCGTAGCCATATCCGGGGCTATTTGGTGTATACGGAAATTGGCGAAGTAAAGTACTTGGCGCAATAATGACCGAGTTCCATCGTCCCGAAAGTACACTCAGCAGGGTGTCGCGGTCTTTATTAGTGTAGCCAACTTTTTCAACAATGGCATTTGCCCCCTCAAACTCAATAGTATAGGCACTATGGGCAACATATTTACCGTAGGAGTGGTTTGTTAAAAATTGCACACCATCTCGTAGCCAGTTGGCACTCATCAAATCGTCGGCATCGATAAATGCGATGAAACGACCGTGCGCCTTGGTGATGGCACTATTGCGAGATTGAGCGAGGTCACCATGATTCCATTGGTGTATAGCGATCGGTAGAGCGGTATAATTACTGAAGTAGCGAATTGTTTCTTCATCGCCACGGTCAATTGATATAATTATTTCGTAAGAAATATCGCTATCACGAAGCAGGCTGACAGCACGTTCAATGGAGCGCATAGTTTTATGAGCAATAAGGCCTTCGTGATGGGCGGTAACAATGATAGATAAAAGTGGTTTCATGACGCTATTATAGTTTAGGTGATTGCTTTAGTCTATCGTTAAATTATGATACTATATGGTAAGTATTATGGAGAGAAAAAAGAGCATACTGTTTTTTAGCGTTGTTTGGGTGGTTTTGTTTTTATCTTTCTTTGGCAATGTTTTTGGAGTCGGCCTGTGGCGCGAATGGTTTGATGGCTTTCAACGCGACTCATCAGCCATAGTAGAAAAAACGGCTCGTTGCAAGGAAAAATCTGGTTATAGCGGGCCGCTAATCGTTGCTAAAAATGAAGATTATAATTCAGTCATGACGACTGGGGGTTGTGATGCCAGCCTGCTCAAACCGTATGCTTCGCAATATGGTCTACAGGCGAGAATAATTACCGCACTAGCACCAAACGATAGTGCGAAATTGCCGGTATATTTTAAGAAAGTTAATGTAGTTCTATCTGCAGCCATGGCGGCCCTTATGGCACTTGTAACCCTTAGAGTCAGGAAGTTGTTTGGCCTTGTTGCCGCAGCAGTATTCGCGACACTGGTTGCATTTAGTCCGTGGGTTGTCGGCTATGCGCAAAATATGTATTGGATAGAGCCACTGATGTTTGCTCCGTTTGCCTTTGCCTTTCTGAGTTACTCATACTGTAAGTCATCGAAGAAAATGTGGCTATTCTACCTCGGTGAAACCATATTGCTATTCTTAAAACTTTTGGGCGGCTATGAGTATATATCAACAATTGCTATATCTGTATTTGTACCAATCATATTCTTTGAACTCGTCAATAATAAACAAAAAATTATCAAGCTGTGGAAGCACGCCGTCATGACAGGTGTCGTGGTTGTCGTGGCCTTTGTTGGTGCGTACGCAACCAACTTTATGGCACTCTCTGATTACTATCACTCCTCAGACACCGCTCTCAAGATGATTAATGAGCGGGCATCGGAGAGAGGGCTTTCGGGGATTCGAAAGATGCGAGCTCATGCCGTTGGTAACCTGAAAACGCTTCTACCTGAGTCGTATAAATTTGCAGACAGATTTATCAATATGGATGAGCTAGCGGAGGACAGGGGCTCAACGTATCAGTATCTGGCAATAAACGCCGGTAACTATGTACTATTGCCAACATTAAGCTTGCCGTTATCGATCAAGGGGGTGTTTGGTGAGATCGTTCAGTCGATACTTGTTTGGGTACTTGTGGGGTATTTAGTGTTATTCTATCTTAAGAGGCGACACCCGTCTTTCAAGTATTATCGTTCATTCCTATGGTCGTTACACATTTCATTAGCTGGGGCACTGAGTTGGTTAATTCTTATGCCTGGACATGCTTTGCCTCACGCCCACATTAACGGTATCGTATTCTATATGCCGCTGCTTCTGTTTGTCTATATGGTAGTTGGCTTGTATATTGGTAACATAGTTAAAAAACGGAGAAAACGTGCGTAACAAAACGGTGATAATTGGCGGTGGTTTTTATGGATTGAGTGTAGCGCTGTACCTGTACGACACCCTGGGTGTCAAGAATATTGATATTTTAGAGAAAGAAAAACAGACAATGACTCGGGCGTCATATGTTAACCAAGCTAGGGTACACAATGGCTATCACTACCCGAGAAGTATTCTAACGGGATATCGTTCGGCAGTTAATTTTCCGCGCTTTACAAAACAGTTTGGGACGGCAATTCATTCAGATTTTAATAAATACTATGCTGTCGCCAAGCATCTGTCCAAGGTTAATGCGCATCAATTCAAGAATTTTGCGGATAAGATCGAGGCAGATATAGCGGTAGCTTCGCCAAACATTCAAAAAATGTTTAATAAAAATCTCATTGAAGAAGTTTTTAAGGTTAAAGAATATGCCTTTAATGCCCACGCCCTGAGAGACGACTTGTTGCGGCAAATTAACGATCGTCCGGGGATAACGCTTCACACGGGCTGTCGCGTTACGATGATTGATGAAACGCCAGACGGGCTGTGCGTTATTACTGATGGTGGCAAATTCAGGGGCGACTTCGTATTAAATTGCACGTATGCCAATATTAACACGCTCCATCGTGCATCAAATATACCGCTTGTTGGCTTGAAGCATGAAGTTACAGAAATGTGCTTAGTAAGTTTGCCGGAGCACCTAAAGGACTTTAGTATTACGGTGATGGACGGCCCGTTTTTCTCTATTATGCCGTTTCCCTCCAGGGGATTATATACACTCTCTCATGTCAGGTATACGCCGCACGAGTCATGGGTTGACAACGAGGATACGCCGGCTGAAAAAATTGACACACACGCCTATCTCGACAAAAGTTCTTTCCAGAGTAATTACAAACAAATGTATAACGATGTGGTGCGTTTTATCCCAGCCCTCAAGGATATGAAATATGAGGAGTCGATCGTTGAGGTAAAGACAGTACTCGTTAAGAGTGAAGATGACGATAGCCGTCCCATTTTATTCAAAGCTCATTTGGGTTATAAGGGGTATGTTTGTATAATGGGCGGTAAGCTAGATAATATTTACGATGTGTACGAGGAGTTAGACAAGCTATATGGCAAAAAATAGTTCGACTAAGACAAATAAAAAATCGAGTAAACAAGATATCTTTGTGTCGGTTATTGTCGTAACGCGCGACTTTGATGATTTTCCCGACTATTGTCGCAGGCTCTCACAGAGATTAATGGGTAGCTACACAAATTATGAGATTATAATTGTCGATAATGATTTGAGTCAAAATAGTGTGATTGCTGTCAGCGGGCTTCTCGATGAACTGCCATGTATGCGGCTTATCCGCCTCTCTCGACAATACACATATGACATCGCCATTATTGCTGGTCTCGAAGGGGCGATTGGCGATTATGCGGTAGTAACTAATCCCGCTATTGACGGCATAGAGGATGTAATGAACATTGTTGAGGCGAATAAAAAACACGATATCGTGCAGGGTGTTGCCGACATAACCACAAAGTGCCTTTTGTCAAAATCTGGTATCGGTCGCAGGTTGTTTTATTGGTATAATCGCAAATACATCAATATAGATATTCCACTACAAGCAACATATCTTATATCTCTCAATCGTCGTGCCATACGAGCGATAACTCTATCAACTCGACATGATAGCCACATTCGGCACATGATAAGGACTATCGGCTATTCATATACCGAGTATACCTATTCACCTCTGGTTGATCCTGTAAAAAAACACGGTTTTGGACGAGGGACGCTAGAGGCGCTCGATATTATCACCAGCCACTCGACGCACCCGCTCCGCTTTATGTCGTGGGTTGGGTTCTTTGCTAGTGTTGTAAATATGATGTATGCGCTTTATGTTGTGGTCATAGCTCTCACCAAAAAGAATGTTGCAGAGGGCTGGGTGTCGACGTCGCTTGAGCTATCAGGAATGTTTTTCATCCTATTTTTATTTATGGTAATTCTGTCTGAATACATTGGTAAAATACTAGTAGAATCGCGACAAGATGCCAGGTATTATGTGCTTGACGAGCTGAGCAGTACAACGTCACTAGCGAACGCAGAAAGGAAGAATATTACATCATGACAAAAACCCCTATAGTCAATAAACAAGATCATATTCGTCAAGACCATCCGGAGTGGGAGTTTCCAGACTTTGAGGTAAATGAAATAAACAAGAAAAAACATAAATATTGTGTATGTATTTTCGTCATTAATGAGGGAGAGCGTGTTCAAAAGCAACTACAAAAAATGAAGCCGCTAGCAAAACAGATTGATATTGTAGTGGCTGATGGTGGTAGCACTGATGGTTCACTTGAGGCTGATTTTTTGAAATCTCAAGACGTACGCGCTTTATTGACAAAAAGGGGCAAGGGTAAGTTAAGTGCACAGATGAGAATGGCGTTCGCCTGGGCTCTTTCTGAGGGTTATGAAGGAGTGGTTGTTGTTGACGGTAATGGCAAGGATAGTATAGAGAGAATTCCTGATTTTATTAAGATGCTTGATCAGGGGTATGACCATATTCAGGGTTCACGGTTTATACCGGGCGGCAAGGCGGTAAATACGCCGCTTTCGAGAGAGATAGGTCTTCATCTTATTCATGCGCCGCTGATAAGTCTTGCGGCTGGTAAGAGGCATACCGATACCACAAATGGCTTTCGTGCGTATAGCGCAAGGCTGCTCAAAGACCCGGATATTGCTGTATTTCGTGATATATTTCAAACTTATGAACTTCATTACTACCTCGCTATCGAGAGTAGCCGCCGCAAACAATATAAAACCGCCGAAACGCCAGTGGTGCGAACATATCCGAAGAAAGGTAAAACACCAACAAAAATCAGCCCCATTAAGGGAAATATGCATGTTCTGAAGGTGTTGTTTTATGCGGTGGCCGGAAAATATCGCAAACATAAAAAATAGCCTCTCAAGATTTCACATCCAGTCTGCGTTAGTAGCAGTGAGTATGCTAGCGCTGCTTGCCATTGTTTTCTATCCTGGATATATGTCTCCCGACTCCATTAGCCACCTTGAGCAAGCTACGGGCGTAGCTCACCTTACTGATTGGCATCCGCCAGTTATGACGCGGCTGTGGGGATTTCTGATTAGAGTAACTGGTCACATCTCATCTATGCTGATTTTTCAGCTGGTACTGCTTGTCGCGGCTATGTTTATGCTGTCGATTCTCGTGTATCGGCACACTCGTAACCGCGCATGGGCTCTTTCCGTCTACATAATTATACTACTGCCTAATATAGTGAATATTGCTGGCGTGATATGGAAAGATGTTCAGATGGCATTCAGTTTAACATTGGCGGTACTGCTCATATGGTTCATCATAACTAGTAAAAAATCACTAGGACGCATTGCTATGTGTGGTATCGTCGGACTGGCGCTGCTATTGATTCTCTATGCTAGCATCTTACGGCATAATGCATTGTTTGCGGTGCTGCCCATTCTGTTTGTATTGCCGAGCTTGTTAACCAAGCGACCTCCTGTGTGGAGCGGTCTTGCTAGTGTAATAATTGGTTTAGTGGTAACAATTGGTGCTACCATTGTCATTAATCAGCCTAGTGAAAAAACTCATCCAATTACCGCTGTGCAGCTTGACGATATAGTTCACGTTGCTAATCTTGATGGAGAACACCACGGTAGGTGGTCTATGTATAAAAAAATTCATGGTACCTGTCGCGATAAAACAAAAGATATCATGAATTCTTATATCATATGTACAACGGCCGCCCAGCGAGAAGCGCTCAAAAATGAACATCAAGGTGTATTTAATGATTGGCTATCGACGATCATAAGACATCCAATAAAATATGCATCATATCGGTTGGCAACTTTTTCGATATTTATCTTTCCGCAACCAGAGCGTATGTATATTTTTCAGCCTGGAATTGAGCAAAACCAGGTCGGTGCCGCGGTAAAGAATGAATATGCTACTAGTGGTCTAGCGGCATATGTTAAAGGCGGTGCCCAGGCGAATATCCCTCTGATTTTTCAGCCGTGGTTGTATGTTGCTGTCCTTGTATTTATTTACTATACGAGCAGAAGAATACGAGAACAGGTACAGCGACGCTTTACACGCGCAGTGGCTTTGTCGGGTCTCATATATATCGTGGCATACTTTCCTATGGCTGTGGCGGTTGATTATCGGTATATTTACTGGTCGGTTTTTGCAACGATATTGTCCGGACTATTCACGATAATATTAAGCCGACCAAAGAAAGAAGGCCGCCACTCGTAGCTAGTGTTTATTAATCCCTTCGCATTTATTAGCGTTATGTAGGCAAAAGTTACTTTGATAGATGTACAGGTTGTTTTGGGCGGTGACCTCGCGGTAAGATACGTCTTGTATTTCCAGAGAAGCTCCCGGTATCAAACTATAAACTTTTGGCGAAATTCGTATGGATGAATCATTTGGTGCCAGTGCCACAGGGAAGCTCCAGCTCGTGTCGTATTGTGGTAGCGACACAGGATGTTTTTGTAGTGATGATCCAGATAATTCTAGGAGGTACCTCGGTAGTTTAGCGGTCATAGGTAGAACGCTTCTAGCATTGTAGCGAACCGACACCTCAAACACGCGTATATTACTTGTAGCACTAGCAGTAATGACATAATCTCCGTTTGCGTCTTTTTGTATGTGGTGTTTCGGATGGCTCGTCTTTTTCTGTGCCGCAGTACCCGCCCGGCGTTTCCACAAAACATGAGAGTCATTTGTTGCAATGATAGTGTAGTTATCCTGAAGCTCCTTATAAAATGCCCAGTGACGAGTCCACAGCCACTCCTCATACTTAAAATATGAGGGATTTAGGGTTATGACGTAATCAGGCTTTTGGGTTATAAAATCTTGAGTGTAGTGATTTCTTCTGGCGGGGCCTAGGGCGTGTATAATATAGTCTTCACCCCCCGAAGATCCATTCTTCTGTTGGCGAATCGAATCATAAACACTGGTGTAGGTAGACCAGACACGCGCCCCCTTTTCAATGTGTGGAGCAAAGGTCTCGAGGCGCTTCCTCCAGGCGGTGCTGATATATTCAGCATCATCAGTAGAATGCCTGGCCTTTCTTGACTCGGTAATAATGTGTCTTAGCGGCATCCAGTCAATTTTTTGTAGAAATACCGCGGTGTTATATCCTAGGGCGATGATGCTACCAAGCAATAACCCGAATGCTAAGACCGAGAAGCCTTTACTTTTAGCGCTAGGAGTCGATTTTTTTGCTCGGATCAGGTTATATATCACACGAGTTACTATCGTCACAAGAATAACTCCTGCTGCTCTCTCCAGCGGTATGAGCTGCGCACTGGGCGCCCAGTAACCAGTGGCAGAAACAGCAAACACCACCAGGCCATATAGTAGCAAGATAGAGAAAACGAACGTTTCTTTTTTGGACAGTAGAGCTTTCTTTACACCAATTATATAGGCAACGACACCGCCGATAATGATGGGCAGCATGTAGAATAGCATCCTGTTGGTGAATAACTGATCAAGATTGCTTAATTGCAAAAAATTATTTGGTGGAGCGCCAAAGTACCATCCTTGGTCGCCTGAAACCTCAACGAGTGCATAGTAAAGTGCCTCGTGTGCGTGGCCAAGCGTCATGATTGAAAGTACGACATAGGTGGCCAGTGCTATACCGAATGACTCGCCGATAAACGCCAGCACTCGCTTTTTTATCGTTTCCTTAGAGCGAATATATTGAATTGCCCTGATGAGCACATAAGCAAGAATGAACGCGAGACCTTGTTCAGTCCCGCAGGCGACGGAAATCCCCATGAGGATGTATAGGATAGGGTAATAAAGGTTAACTTTCGTTTTATTTTTACCGACATTAATATGCCAATCCGGGTGCCATAACATAAAGGCTGCCGCGATGAATGGAAACGCTGTCCTGAGACCTAGAAGGGAATTACCCGCCCAAATTGCATCGATGCACAGCAGTGAAATAACGGTAAATATACTTGTCGTAAAGACCGCTTTCTTTGTGTTTTTGAAGTAGGCCCAAAATAGCAAGAAAGACGAGATGAGGAATAAGAGCGGCGACAGCAACAACTTTGCGGCCTCCACAGCAAACAAGTTGTGACCCATGACGTAGAACAAGGGGAGGTGAAGCAGGGGAACTCCTACCCCGTGAAAGAATGGAAAGTCTCGTGCTAAAACTTCACCATCAAGTAATCGACGGAGGGGGTTGTATAGCTGGAACGTTCCATTGGCCGCATAGGAATCCATCGCCAGGCCATTCCCGAGAGCTGCGAACACAGCGTAGCCTACGAAGACCAATAAGTGGGCAATACCTACAAATACCGCGGTAAAAAGCAGCGCTTGTTTAAGAGTTATCTGGCCTAAAATTTTAGGTTTCTTCATAGTGCCTAAACCATTCTATAATTGATATTGTTGCATGTCCATACTGGCTATCGTTGAGTTTTATATAAAATCTGACATAATTGTAGCCAGGAGGAATATACTATGAAGACTGCCTTAATTGGGTACACCGGATTCGTCGGTGGAAATATAAAGAGTCAACATGAGTTTGACGACTATTATAATAGTAAAAATATAGCTGACATTGAAGGTCAAGAGTACGACTTGGTAGTGAGTGCGGCAAACCGTGCTGAAATGTGGCGGATCAATCAGGAGCCAGAAGTTGACCGCGCGGAGATTGAAGGGTTTATCTCACATATCAAAAAGGTAAAGATTAAGAAGCTCGTCCTGATTTCAACAGTCGGTGTTTATAAAAATCCAAATGGTGCTAACGAAGATACGCCCATTGAAACCGAAGGGCTTTTGCCATACGGAGTTAATAGGTATTACCTTGAGCAATTCTGTCGTGAGAACTTTGACACAACAATTGTTCGCCTGCCGGGGTTATTTGGTGACGGGCTGAAGAAGAACGTTATTTATGATCTGATGAACAATAACATGGTTGAGAAAATCCATGCTGATGGCATGTATCAGTACTATAATCTCGCCAATATTTGGCGCGATATCACCACTGCTCTAGAGAATAATCTGCCGCTGGTTAATTTTGCGACGCCGCCAGTCAGCACGCGGGAAGTCGCCAAGGTTGCCTTTGGTATAGAGTTTACCAACACACCAGAAGGAGTAACACCGGCCTACTGGGATATGCACAGTAAATACGCTGAGGTGTATGGCGGCGAGGGCAATTATCTATATACAAAGGCAGAGGAGCTAGCTGGCATCAAGGAGTTTGTTGCAAAAAATAAGTAATCATGGTATAATGCGGTCATGAGTTCGAAAGAGTCAATGAAGCTTGCTATCTCGAATATTGCTTTTGGTGAAGATCAACAAGAAGCGCTGAAGCGTGTGTCGCAGTGTGGTGTTGAGGGGCTTGTAATTGCGCCGACGATAATTTGGCCAAGCGTATCGGAAATTGCCAATCTCTCTGGGGATCGACTCGAAACTTTGAAGCGGAAAGCTGGAGAATATCGCAATCGTCTCGGGGATCTCGGTCTGGCGGTTGTTGGGCTGCAATCGTTGACATACGGGATTGGAGAGAACGCGAAGATTTTCGGTACCGAAGAAGAGGGTAGAAATCTAACAGAACACCTAAAGAGACTAACCGACCTTGCTAGGTCACTCGGTGCAGACTCGATGTCATTTGGTTCACCGGGGTTACGCAACCCGGGGGAGCTTAGTGACAAGCAGGCTATGGAGAGAGTGGCTGAACTGTTTGGCAGAGTTGCTATTGCGGCCCACGATAACAATACCCAGATAGCACTCGAGCCGCTGTCAGGCTATGGCAACAAGTTCGTGGAAAGCTTAGAACAGGCCAGGGAACTGACTGATCGTATCAATCATCCGGGATTTGGAATTCATCCTGATACGGCAGCGATGCATGGTGCTGGGGACATGCCAGAGGATTTGGCTTCACTGATTCGTAACCATAGAGATAATGTACGCGGTATTGATGCCAGTGCTCCGGAGCTGAAGCGGCTTTCACTTGCGCCGGAGGTTCCCCAGGGAGGCTATATGGATGCCCTCAGAGGGGCTAATTATGATGGCTGGGTATCAATCGAAATGAGAGGTCCTTTGAACCCAAAGGTTCTTAAGGAGGAGATCGAAATCTTCAAAAAGCAATGTGGTCTCGCGGCATAGTCCATAGGATAAATAGTGGTATAATTACCATATGAAACTAGCTATATCGAATATCGCATGGACAAATGAAGAAGAGGCGGACGTCGCCGCAAAGCTGCGGGAGCTTGGCGTGCGCTACGTCGAGATTGCACCGACAAAGCGCTGGGACGATCCGACCAAGGCGACTCCCGAGCAAATTAACGAGTATGTCGAGTGGTGGAGGGGGTATGGCATTGAGATCGTGGCCTTTCAGTCGATGCTGTTTGCGCGCCCTGACCTAAAGCTGTTTGAATCAAGCGAACTTCGCAACGAGATGCAGCAATATATGGCTGACTTTTTGCGGTTAGCTGGGGATATGGGTGCTGGTCGGCTGGTATTTGGTTCACCAAAGAATCGACAGCGCGGTGCGATGTCAGTAGAAGAGGCGGACGGTATCGCAAGCCGTTTCTTTGCCGAGCTCGGTGATGTCGCCAAGGAGCATAACACCATGCTCTGTATCGAACCAAACGCCCCCCAATACAATTGTGACTACGTGACAACGGCGGATGAAGGCGCACGGCTGGTTCGTACGATTAACTCGGAGGGGATTGGCCTACATCTTGACACGGCATGTATGGCGCTGGCTGGCGATGATATTGGCGAATCGATACGAAACAATGGCGATATCTTGAAGCATTTTCACGTTAGCGCTCCGATGCTTGATCGAGTTTATGATCGAGACGATGTTGACTATCGCGCTGCAGCTGATGCGCTAAAGTCCATTGGCTATGAGGGTGTTGTGTCAATCGAAATGCGTCCGGGTGAACAGGGAGAGAGCGTGAAGCGTGTAGAGGACGCAGTATCGTTTGTGCAAAGCGTTTTTGAAGTGTAAGAGGACTGATCTGTCATTGACAAATTAAACTTATATGTTAAAATGATAGTATGAGTAAAGTTAAGAGCCCTCCTATAGAGGGAGCACCAGTTGTTATGGTGACGGGAACAAAGTATAATTATAATGATCTCCGTCACGGCCTCGCACGCATGACTGTAAAGAGATGTGTCAAAGACCATGAGCTGCCATGCGTTGTGGTTGATGCGTCGCCTGATCCGCGTATTGCAAAGGGGCTCGGTCAGCTTGGGGCTACCGTAGTATGTGTTAAACCAGAAGAAGGAGGAATTCCCAAGCAGCGACAGATTGGTGCGAGGTGTGTACTAGATCAAGGTGGAAATAAAATTATCACCTCCGAGCCAGAGAAAACGGGTATGCCAGATTTTGCAGAAGAGATTAGTAGGATGCTGGGGGATGGTGACTCACAGGATGATAATTCAGGGGATGGCCACTCAGTTGTCATTATCGGACGGACGGAGCGTTCGAAAGAATCAATGCCACCATTCCAGCGGCGTACAGAAGAATTGGCTGGCTGGGTGCTTGAACGTACGCTAGGTTTGCCGCCGGATGCGCTCGCTGGTCCACGAGGTTATAGTCGTCAAGGAATACAACATCTGCTGAGATACCCATCAGATAGACCGGGGATGAATAACTGGATTTATATGTATGATAATCCCCTAGCAGCAAGGGCTAATGGAGAGCGTGTTGGCGCAATTGAGGTTGACCTGATATATCCAGAATCGCAGGTTGAGCAGGAAACTGACAACCCTACTTTCGATAGGAAGCGGTATGAACAGTTTGCACTCCAGCTTGACTATTTGCTGAGAAGGCCTGAGGTCAAACAGCCAGCTTATGACTTGCGCAATATGGTGCTAGGGAGGCTTGCGCTGATGTCAGAACAGCCAACGGATAAGGAAATAAAAGAATTCTTTAACACACTAGAAGCCGAAGCTAGGGGCTTTGGCTATAAGAACAACAAGGATACACAGTACCTCAGTTTATAAATATTATTGGATGGACACGGAGTTCGCCAAAGAATAGGTGGTGTTTGTGTGCCTAACTCGGTATACTATATAGTATGATAGCTGTAATTATTGCCGGTGGTTCAGGCACGCGTCTCTGGCCACTCTCAACCTCTACTCAACCAAAACAACTTTTGGCGTTAACTAGTGAGCGCACCATGGTCCAACAAGCCTATGACCGGGCGAGAAAGCTCGGTGATACTATCTACGTGGTGACCGAGGCCAGCCACGCCGGGGCGCTGCGGGCACAGCTACCGGAATTGCCGGACGAGGCCTTTCTGATCGAGCCGGGACGGCGGGGGACAGCGCACTGTATCGTGTTTGCGCTGGATTATATCAATCGTCATCATGACCAGACTGAGCCGATTGCCTTCATTCATTCTGATCATAATGTGCGCGACACCCAAGGGTTTGCTCGTTCGTTTGCTACGGCAGGCCGGGTGTCGACCGAGCAGCAGTGCATTACGCTGATTGGCATTGAGCCGACCTTTCCGTCGACTGGATTTGGTTATATTCAGCGCGATGGAGTGATTGATGCTAGTGCAGGCGTCTATAATGTAGAGTCGTTCAAAGAGAAGCCTGATTACGAGACGGCGAAGCAGTATGTCGAGTCGGGAAATTATTTGTGGAATTGTGGCTACTTTGTTGGCTCAGTTGACGTGTTTAGGAATGAAATGCAGCGGAGTGCTCCAGATCTGTGGTCAAATTACCAGACGTTAGCGTCAATTGCTGACTTTGGTAGCGAGGCTTACAATCACGCGTACCTGGCGCTAGATAATCAAGTCATCGACATCGCCCTGATCGAAAAAGCTCATCAGCTGGCTATGGTATCAGCCAGCTTTGACTGGATGGACATCGGTAATTTCAAGGATCTACACGACGCGGTTACCAAGGATGAGGCGGGTAATTACGCATATGGTGACAACATTCATACCATCGACGTCGCCAATACCTATATTCGTAATGAGCAGCCAGACAAGCCGGTGGCGGTGATCGGCCTTGATAATGTAGTGGTGGTCAACACACCAGACGGTGTGCTGGTGGCACGGCGAGATGTGGCCGCCAAGTGTGGTGACATCGCAAAGCAGTTGCAAAGATAGCCCGGCAGCCGAGCCACGACCTAAAAAGTTATGGTCACAGGCGTAGTATCTAAGCGTGGATGAGCCAGGATCACCCTCTATGAGTCAGTGTCTTTGCGGCCATACTGCTCATACACCGCCAGCGTCTGCTCGGCCATTCGCTGCCACGAGAAGGTTTTGACGTGCTGTTTACCCTTCTTGATGAGGTCACGGCGTCGTTTCTCGTCAGTCAGAAGCTCGTCAATTGCCCGCGCCATATCCTCGACGCTATATGGGTCAAAGTAGTGAGCCGCCTCGCCATGCGTTTCCGGCAGGCAAGTGGCGGTGCTCGAGGCGACCGGTGCGCCGTGCAGCATGGCTTCGAGACCCGGTAGGCCAAAACCTTCGCTTAGCGACGGGAAGCAGTACACAGCTGTATGCTCGTACATCCAGCGCAGTTGCTCGTCCGACACAAAACCAGTGAAAACGACATTTGTAATACTGCGTTCAGTAACATACGCCTCATGGCGAGCGTAGTTACCGTCCTTTTTACCCGCTAATGCCAGTATCAACTCAGGATGCTTCTGCTGTAGTAGCACAAATGCATCGATCAGCCGCCGCAAATTTTTATGCGGTGTCGGTCGGCCAACATACATGATAAACTTTTTTCCAACCAGCTCCTTGACCGGATCATTGCCCTTTGGTAGCTCGTCGGCGGACTCAAGCGTCACGGTAATCCTGTCTGGACTAACTCCGGTAAAATCCACCAAGTCACGCTTGACAAAGTCAGAAATGGTGATGATATGAGCTGACTTTCGGGCAACTTTTTTGTTGACCCATTTATAAATTTGCTGCTTTATCCAGAAGACCATCGGGTTCTTGTCGGGGTTGTTGAACCGAACGGTGGTCAGGTCTTGCATGGTGGTGACGACTGGGCTGGCCCGGTACCACACGGGCTGCTGAACCATTGCAAAATGCACGAGATCTGGGCGCAGCTCCTCCAGCTGTTTCTTAAAACCTCGTTGCTCGGCAAACGAAAATTCAGCAAATGGACAGGCGACTTTCTGAAAGCGCGGGTTATCGGCCTGCCAGCTGTCCATATCCTTTGGCTTGAGCAAAATAATGTAGTCATTCTTGTTGTCGATTTTTTGTAAATAATGAATCAGCCGTTCGACGTAACGGCCAGTGCTCGTTCGCAGCGTACGAGCATCAATGGCGATGCGCATGAGCACCCCTCCTTTCGTTGGTTACAATTTTCTTTATAGCGAGTGTAAAGGCAGGTTCGGCAAATGGTTTGGCGGAGGCGGCGATGGCCCGCGGCGAGATCTGTTGACCAGGCAGTGTCTGGAGCGTTGCTACTAAGCTTTCAGCCGTTTGTTCAGCGAAAAACCAGCCGTTCTTACCAGGGTTGATATAGTCCAGTGCGCCACCGGCCTGATACGCTACCACCGGCAGCCCAGCAGCCAAGGCTTCAACTGGTGCGACGCCAAAATCTTCGTGGGCGGTAAATAGGAATAAGTCGGCTTGTTGGATGGCGGCAGCCCGGGCCTCGTCACTGACGTAGCCAAGAAAGCGCGTCGAGTCACCCGCCAGCTTCTCCAGCCGCTCGCGATCAGGCCCATCACCCATGATGTCGAGCGGCCAACCAAGCTGCTGGCAGGCCCGGATCACCAAGTCTAGCCGCTTCATCGGCACCAGTCGCCCCCACACCAGGCAGCGCGGTCGGTCGGGTAGCGTGACGGAGCGCGGCCTGGTTTTTGCGAGCGCCATAAAGCTGGTTGTTTGCACCGGCGGAAAGACGACGATGCTGTCTCGGTCATAAAACTGCTTGATATCGGCCTGAATGGCAGTGGAATTAGCTAAAAAGACATCAACCCGCTGCGCCGCCTGATAATCACGCCGCCGGAGGGGCCGGACCAGCAGCCGCAAGCCCAGTCGCGCCAGCCACCGCGGCCGAAAGCTCGGTCGACGCAGGTATTCCTGGTAGTGTCGCCAATAAAAATGCGTCGGCGTATGACAATAACAGATATGTCGTTGATCGAGGCGGGTAGTTCGGATAAACTTGGCCTCGCCGTTACCAGAGCTGGAAATGATAATATCAAATTGCTCTAAATCCAACCGCGCAAACCACCGCTGCCTGAGTACCGGCAGTAGTCGCCTGAGCTGGGCAAATGGCCAATGCTGTAAGTACCCGGTCACTACCTTGTTATCAAGCTTCTCTCGCCACTTTCGGGAGCAATACGAGGTATAAATCGGGGCGTCAGGATAGAGCCGGTGTAGCGCCAGAACAACTTGCTCGGCACCGCCGCCATACAACCAGTCGTGAACGATCGCGATGGTCGGCTGGGTGCGCATCAAGACTCCTTCTTAAAGATGACCAGGCAGGTCTTGAGGAGGATGGTGATATCCAGCCATAAACTCCAGTTTTGTACATAATAAAGATCCAGTCGCCGCCGCTCTTCAAAGCCGATACTGCGCCGCCCCGACACAACCGCTAGGCCAGTCAGGCCAGACTTGACCGTCAGTAGCGTGTGCTTTTTCTCGTAATTGCTCAGCTCGTGCGGCACCAGCGCCCGCGGCCCAACGAGGCTAATATCGCCCTTGATAACGTTAAATAACTGCGGCAGTTCGTCGAGGCTAAACCGGCGAATGAAACGACCGACTGGTGTGACGCGAAAGTCGTGGTTGAGCCTATCACCATTTTGCCGATATTCGTCG
This sequence comes from Candidatus Saccharibacteria bacterium oral taxon 488, assembly GCA_013100805.1. Lineage (NCBI taxonomy): Bacteria > Candidatus Saccharimonadota > Candidatus Saccharibacteria bacterium oral taxon 488. Next base: position 829,371 of record CP040000.1, on the reverse strand, counting down.
ATCAGCTCCGGTTTGCCAATCATCGCGAACACCTCCTCGTCAGTTTTGCCGTCAAACTTGGCGTAGTGCGAGCGAAATTTATATACCTTGAACGGGCGATTAAACTGGGTTAAGCGTCGCCGCTGCTGTCCATGCATCAGTACGGGGCCGCGCGGGTCGCCGAGCTTAACGGCGATTGCCACCAGTAGCATAATCGGCGAGGTAATGATAATGCCGATGGTCGCACCGATGAGATCCATCAACCGTTTGACCACGCGTCCGTAGCCGGTGGCTAGCGGTGTTGGGTGAATGTATGCCAGCGGCACGGAATTGATAATCTCGACTGTATGCCGTGCGGTCATCAGACCGTCGAGGGCTGGCGCTTGATAAAAATCAAGATAGTGCTGCTCCGCCAAGTTATAGTGCGCTTCGCTGCGAGCAGTGTCGGTCTGAATAATGGCGTCAATCTTATCGCGAGTCAAGGCCGATGCCAATGTCGAACGCCGCAAACCCTTGAGCCGTGGCGGGATGAGTCCGTCTTTAGAAATAATAGCACTGAGGTGAAAGCCGGTTGACGGGTGGGCGCTGATAAACTCGGCCAGCGTTCGCGTCGATTCGGCATTGCCGACCAGCGCCACACGCTTGATGCCGATGTTTTTGCGCAGCAGATGCAGCCGCACGATATTGGCAGCGCTACGCAGGATGAGCAAGATGACAAAGCTGATGATCAGCGCATAAATCACCACCATCTTGGCCGGAAAGAGCGGTGTGTTGCTAAAGAAGCTAAAGGAGATCATCATCATGATGCCGCAAACCGCCGCCATACCAAGTCGCCAAAATTCGCGCAGCGGATGAATATAGTGCTCACGGTCGTATAGCCCAAAAAACGAGAACAAGACAACCCATAGCGGCAGCATCAGTACAATCGACGTGATAAACTCCAGCGCCCCGATTTGTACATGGAAAGGCCGCGTGTCGAGTGATACGCGCATGATGTATGCCGCCGTGAACGCACCAACTAGCGCCAGTACGTCCAGCCCGATCAACACCAATTTGAAGTAAAAATCAGAGTTCTTCTTCATGACCTTTGGGGTGATTATACAAGAAAATACCAATCCATGCAAGGCAGTGCACCGAGTTGATCAAGCTGCCAAAAAACCAAAAGTGGATAGTGATGGCCGTCGTTAACAGTAAGGCAAATCGCCCCCACGGTTTTAGTAGCCATCGGCCACTGCGCCATAGCGCGACGGCGAGCAGGGCTAGTAGCGGTATCATACCGACAACGCCAATATTACTCAGCAGCAAAACGTAGAAAATATACACCGTGTAATCGGTCGATACCGGTTGATGTAGCTGATGTTGGATAAAGCTGCCGAGATTACCAAGGCCAGTCCCAAAGAGTATGGTGCGTGGACTTGCTGCCCAGGCTCGGAGCGCCAGTCGAGCGGCGTTGAGTCGGTCATTAGCCGAAGCGGCGACGAAACCCGATGGCTGGAAATTGGCTGATGGTGCGAGCGGGTTTGGCTGGGCGGTGGGCGGTGACGGTGATGATTTCGGTGCCGTGGTCTCGTTGGTTGGTGGTGCTTGCGGTGAGGGTGTGCTGCCCGGCGTCGGGATGGTATTTTTCTGCGGTAATTTGATGCGGCCGAGCGACAACTGGTCAAGCATGCTCACTGCAGTATTATAGGCAATGTGCGGTGTGTTGTGATAGCGAACCACCGCTGATACCAGCAGTAGAGTGCATCCAACCACAAATCCGGCCGTGATGATGCCGAGTTGACGCCACGCATCGTGATGAGATGCCCGCGCCGCGTCAGTAGTATTGTCCCTATTTCTCCCGCACCGCTGCCAGCAGCGGACAACGCCGTACACGATGCCTGCGCCAATTACCGCGATAAACGCGCCGCGCGAGAACGTCAGACTGATCGCCACGCTGCTACCAAAAACGCTCCAGCCTGCCAGTCGCCGTTCTCGCCAGCACAGTCCGACGAACAGGGCTGGTAATAAGCTGCTTGCTAAAAATTGCGGCTCAGCGGCAAATAGATTGATCCTGACAAAGCCAAACACGCCGGCGTGACAACCTGAGCAGAGCGTACCGAATACCGTTGGTTCAATATGGGCGATGATGAGCTGCAGCACCGCTAACACACCGAATACAATGCCGCTCCACAAGCCAATTGTCATGAGGTGCCGCCGATCACTCGTCGATAATGCCCGGTACATCAGGGCGGCACACGCCGCGGTCAGCAGTAGCAGCAAGAGCGATGCCGTATATAATGCGGTACGTGCTCGGACATAGGACACTAACAGCCCAACGATACTGGTGATAGCCAGCATGCTAATGCCGAGCCACCACCATCGCCCTTGGGGCCACAGTCGCTGGCGCACCATTATGCCAAGACCGCAACCAACGACGCCGATCACCGCCACTTGATATAGTCCGATGCGAAACGACGGAAAATCAAGCATCGCCAGGCTGATGCTCGGCTGTAGTGACAGCGCGCCGCCAAACAGCACAGCAGCCAGTAGCCACACATGTATCGTCGATGATATTCGCTTCATCTCTTTAGTATAGCGCAAATAACTCGGGCGGGTTATACTAAAGGCATGCAGCCAACAAAAAAGCAAAAAATACTACTGGATTTCATCGACGGGTTTATCAAAGGCAACGGCTATAGCCCGACGCTGCGGGAAATTATGCGGGCGCTGGGGTATAAGTCAGTCTCAACGGTGGCGAAGCACGTCGATAACTTAGTGGCGGCCGGGATGTTAGATAAGCGCGACGGCGAGATACGGTCGCTGGTACTGCGGCAGGCAGAAAAAGAGGCGTGGTGGCAGAATTTAGTGAAGGAGATTAAGCAGCGGGAAGCAGCGGATGACGAGAAATCGCGCCTGGAGGCAGAAATCTTGAAAAAAGCCTTGGCAATCGTCCGCCGGTAACTTTACAACTGATTGAAAACTCGCTATAATACGACACGTATTCCGGGGTAGCTCAGCGGTAGAGCGGTTGGCTGTTAACCAATAGGCCGCGGGTTCGAACCCCGCCCCCGGAGCCAAGAAAAGACACTTCTAGGGAGGTGTTTTTTCTTTGCTAGGTAAGCGGTCACGAAGGGACGTCAAAGAGTCGAGCGGCTTACAGCAAAATTGCAGGTTGTTTGTCTATCATAAAACTATCACTAACAGAAAGGATGCTCATGAACAAGGTGCAAGCAAACGAAATCAACTTAACTACTAACGAGGCACTGGTGTTGCAGCAAGTCTATGAAGACGGCGGTGACGATGCGGCCATGTTGGCAGCACAAATGGGGTTGCCACGTCGAACGGCGATGAACGTACTGGCGGACTTGCGGCATAAAGGTTTGATGGCGATCGACCAGGCCTATGGCGACGCTTGGGTGCGACTAACCACGCGCGGCGCTAGTGCAGCGCATTTGGCCGGAAGCGCAGGCGATGGCCGTTTAAAATTTGCCTAATCTAAAGATTTTATTGTAGTTTGGTAGGCATGCCCAGTAGAAACACTTTTATAGGCTGTGCTATAATTTTACTATGACACCGCTGCTGGCTAGAAATTAAGAGAAACTATAAAAAAGATACAACACTGTAGGAATTATGAAAATCTGGCACTCAGGACGAGAATCAAAATTACTCGACGATATTATCGCCGGGCGGAAGACGGTTGAAGGTCGATTGAATCGCGGAAAGTTTGCCGAGTATCGAGTCGGCGATAAGATTCACCTGCGCCGCGATGTTCGCGATGCCGAAGGAATACTACACGACGGCGAACCAGATCAAGCACGCGTGGAGATTATCGCTATCCGCCACTACAATTCCTTTTTAGAAATGGTGCAGGTCGAGGGTTACCACCGTGTTATTCCGCACGCCACTAGTGCCGAAGCTGCCGCTGCCGAATACAACAAATATTATTCCGCTGCTGACCAAAAACATTATGGCGTGCTAGCAGTGGAGGTTCGCTCATTGCTTTAATCTTTCAGTATGGCTATAATATACTGAAGCCATAATGAATTTACTCTCAATCCATCATCATCTTCATGTGTAGGCAGGGGGTATTTTATTGCTGTTTTATGCCTCCTGCGGGAGGTTTTTTGATTGATTAATTTTAGGAAAGGAAATGTATGATACCAGAGGAATTACAGCCAGGCGATGAAGTGAGGATAGTTACGCCGGCGCGCTCAGCGAGTGATATTGACGAAAGAGTTTTAGATCGGGCGAAAGCGGCGTTAGAATCACTGGGTTTAAAGGTTACGTTTAGCAAAAATACTTTTTCTCGGAGTCAGCGAGGTTGCCCGACGGACGATGAAAAGGTTGAAGATTTACACGAAGCGTTTATGGATGAAAATGTGAAGTGTGTCTTGGCGGCTATCGGCGGATTTAATTCAAATCAGTTGTTAGGCAAAATTAACTGGCGGATTATTAAAGACAATCCGAAGATCTTTGGTGGCTTTTCTGATATCACCGTTCTTAATCACGCTATTTTAGCTAAAACTGGGTTGGTGACTTATGCGATGCCAAATTTCTATTGTTTTAGTTTGCCGCCGGAAAATAGTTATTCATTGGAATATTTTCAGCGGCGTTTGTTTGCTGATCAACCGGCAGAATATACTGTTCGCTCAGCAAAGCAATGGTATGACTTGCCGTGGGATTATGATGAAAAAATCGCCTCGCCGTAGTCAGCCAAATAGCGGCCCTGACATTATTCAGCCGGGCACAACCAGCGGTACGGTGCTTGGTGGTAATTTATGCAGCCTCGATCTACTGAACGGCACCGACTATTTTCCGAAAGTTGCTGGCGATATTATTTTGTGCATTGAGGATGATAGTTACGATTCTATTCCCGAAACAGTTGAACGAAACATTCAATCTCTAATGCAGCAACCGTTTTTCCGTCAAGTGAAAGCGATTCTGATTGGGCGTTTCCAGGCTGAGTCAAGAGCAACTGATGATGTCATTGGCGACATCATCCTTTCCAAAAATATAGCTGCGGACATTCCAGTTATTGCCAATCTAGATTTTGGCCACACCGACCCAAAGTTCACCTATCCAGTCGGTGGTCGTTGTCAAGTCGCGTCGAACGGCGGTGTTACAATTACGTTTCAGTGATTTTTCAGCTGCGTGTGGTATTATGCAAATGAGAAAGGATTTGATAGGTAAAACGTGAGACACATATCCTATATTATTAAAACCCGCCACATCCACTGCGTACGCCTCATCTTCCAAACCCTCTTTCAATGATTGGGTGATGGCGATGTTGTCTTCGATGATTATAATAGTTTGCTACTCAGGATGATAAGTAATCTCAACTATAAGATGAAGTAGTTGATTGGTATATGTAAATATGTCAGAATAAACTTTGATTATGAATGAGATTCTGTTTGATGCTTGGAATAATAACTTAAGAAGTCGTCACGATAGTTGTATTCATTGTATGGCAACTATTTCTCTTGCGGGAAACTATACCGAAGGCAACAAGTTAGTACGAGATAGTGAATTGAATCAGAATTACGGACAAAAGGATGCTTTTGAGATTTCAAAAATAATTGATAGATATCCGCGGAGGTCGATAGTGGTAGTTGGTTCGCCCGGTGTTGGTAAGTCAACCATTGCTCAGCACCTCAATGTTATTGACATGGATGATATGTTTGATACGATGCCAGTAAGCCTTAAAGAATATTTGCTGCATCATGAATACTATTTTGATCATGATCGACATAAAACGTGCAAGCGGACTATTCCTTTTAGGCAAACCGATAATTATTTGACATATCTAACCAGGACAACAAGACAACTTTCACTGTATGCCGAAGAGTTTTTTCGTGAACAGTTATCTCAAGGCGCTACTCTTATCGGTACTACTCCAGTTCATGCTGATAAAGCTGTCCTCCTCAAGGCTAGCAGCGATGATTTACTAAAAAACGTCGAGCTACGAAGTCGTACGACAAATCGAGAGATTGATTTTCGGCGCACATTGTATATAGGAGAGCTGATAGAAAAAATTACCCGAGAGATGTTCGCAGAAAATGACATTATTGTATATAATATGCAGTATGAATAAAACCAGCACCAAAGCAATAATCTTCGACGGCGACGGTACGCTGTGGCGACCTGCTGGCGCGGACAGAAACTCTCGACCCGATAATATCTACAAAGGCAATCAAGTTGAGAAAGATAGCTATAACAACTTAATATTGGTCGATGGTGTACGCGATTTTCTGGAAAATCTTCGTGCTCGCGGATACAAAATATTCATTGTCTCAGCCCATCCCGTCCCGGGGCCAGAAGCACTTGAAGAGCTGAAAGCTAAGATTGTTAATCTTAATATTGATGAACTAATTGATGGTTTCTTTTGCTCAGATGGCAGTGATAGGAACGGAAAAACGCATGTGATACGAGACATCATACAAAACTTCAATCTTGATCCTAGAAACGTGTATATGGTCGGTGATAGCTACTATTACGACTACGAGGCTGGCATTAATGCTAATGTAAATAGCTTCTTCATAAAAAACGATTATTGTAAGCAACCAGTACCGTTGCCAGATGATATACAGACTGTTGATAGTGTGACGGATTTGGCAGTGGAGTAGGGGATAGTAATCTAGGCGTGAAAGTGCTTGAGATACAAGATAGCAAACTTACCCTTGAAGACTATGACGGTTCAATTGTTAGTGTTACGTCAAAGGAGAGCGCCTTAACGGTAATACGTAAACTTAACTTGCTTGAGTTGAATGGTGTACTTGTGAATAGTAATATTGAGAATGTACGCCTTGCTATTATGATTGCTTTTAGGGACATCAGCAGTTTAGAGGTGTATTCTGTTGACGGTAGCGGTAATGGAGTTGTTGAGTCTCGTCAGAAGTACAGGCAAAAAATAGTTGATGAGGTGATTTCCAAGATCGTTTCTGCCAATAGGAAGGATGGCAGAAGGCATACTATCCACCTTATTAGGGGTGTCGGAGGTTCAGGGAAATCTACTTTTGCAAAGAAGCTGCAAGATAGGCTGAGGTTATATACAATAGTTGAAACAGATATAATAAAGCGCAGACTATTTGATGATTATTGGTTTATTGGAAGGGGGATCGTGCCCGAACCCCGCCAACTTCATCAAGAAGCTTCTCATATTTGTCGTGACGTTGTTGATTTGCTTTGTAAGCAGGGGATAAGTTTTATACTCGTACAGCGATTTGAGAAGATAGAAGATGCAAAAAGAGTCGTGCATATTTCTGAACGATATGGCTATAAATGGCATATTTATTCAATCATTCCCGACTTCATAGATATAGCGCGAAATAATATCACTAGGTCACGCTCCCTCTATAATATTAATACCTTTTCTCCCGAAAGCCTCCAAAAGTCGATACTGAAATATTCTGCAACTGCAAGCTATTTCTATAGGCTTGCCGCGCATCATTTCGTTAGGTCGATATGTGATGTTCGGCAACAACTACACGGCAATTTTAGTGAGACTTACTATAAAAAAGATGGTACCGACATTTATGTTAACAGAAACCCCTCAATACACGTGCCGCTTCTCTCTAGTAGAGAAAGTGGCCAAGTTGAAGATTATGCTATATTTCGTGATGCTGATATGCACAAATATCAAAATTTCTTTTATCGTGATGCTGCATATGAGGATGATATAAAATATCGTGCTCGGCGTTGTGTAATGGTTGTGTCACGTACAACTAATGGGGTATTGAAAACAGATAATAAAGAATCTAGGTTGTCTCGAATGCTCGGCGTAGTCCATGCATCACGGAATCAAATAAAATTTCTTGATGAGATTGTAAACTATGTCTACAATAAACGATATGTTCGTATTGAAACAAAGGATAGTCTACGCGAATTTGTGATAATTCTAGCTAAAAGAGTGTCGGGACTTAATGATGACAATCTTTTTCGTAGTCATGATGTGGCGAAGTATATACGAACGGATGATGTCCGAGATCATTTTAACGACTTTTTAACACAATTATTTGATAAGATGCAGCATGAGAAAAATAGGATTTATGTTGCTTCATATATTTTATGGTCTATTGATTTTACGGGTCATTACTTCAGTGATGGCTGTTCGCGCATATCAATTCTTCTTGCGCTTTGGTATCTTATGAGGACTGGTCACGAGATGCCCTCTCTTGAACGTAGACTAGGTAAAGAACGGTCGATACGCTCATCCTACAGAGGATGTCACGCAATCAGTCGAGATGAGATATATGACGAGGCTGTTAATAGACAGCGCTTCAACAGGTTTTATCAATATTATAAGAGCCTTTTTATAAAAGCATCCCGCCCAGTTATTCTTTGTGCTGGTGGATATATATTTAACGGAAAAGGTGAGGTACTACTGCTTCGTAGCGCAAAAGGGAAAGATGCCGGCAAATACGTCATACCAGGGGGAAAGATGAACCGCACGGAAAATCCTGAGGGTTGTTTTGTGCGTGAGACGCTTGAAGAGACAGGCTTGTCTATTAAAAATGTTATTCGGGCTGGTGTGCGGCGCTATGTCGGACCAAGTGGTCGTCGATACCTGATGTATGATTTTATGGCTCAAATTGATAGCGGCTCTGTTCGCATTAATGGTGAGTCTGTTTCAAGTGAGTGGGTACAGCCTATTAATATAGATACTTCACAGTGTACAGCAAGCACACTCAATGGTCTTAATAAATACTTACATTTAGGCGATATGTCAAGTTTGATAGTAAACCACTACAAAGAAAAGTTTAATATTTCCAATAGCTCTAGTCATGCAACTGGAATATTGGAAGAACGATATGTTAATAAAAAACTAAAAAATTATTTTCAAGAACTGGAGCAGAAGCCTCACCTCATTGTATTACACGGCATTATACCTATTTGGTCGGTTATAAATAAGGTAGTTCCTAATGCAACTAATGCAGAAAGCGCTGGCGGTATTGTCGCTAAAGATAGAAATAGCAACGCGCTTAGACCGATTAGTGTTATTGACCCTGAAACTACTACGCTACACTTATTTAACTTTCCTGGCGATGACGTACTAAAGCATTATGCGACGCTTTTTAGCCGATACGTAAGAAGCACTAATTGCGATGTTGAGATTGTGCGCTACCCCGATCTTGACCAGAATAAATTTCATCTTACGGGGCTTACGAATGAAATCGTACATGGTGGGGATATTGTGTATTTGGGTTACTCAACTCGCTTAAAAGCATACCTGATTAATGAGGGTTATGAACCAGCAAGCATTTCGGAAAATTTCTGGTACATTAGTTCTCGTTTTCGACTCAATACAACCATTATTAACGTATTAGAGTGTAAATACGGTCACTGGGGAGATATTGCAGCCGACTTGACAACTCATGTATGCGGACTTGGCGCAAGCGCTATTATACATAACGGTAAGGTCGGCACATTAGTAGGTCAGCCTGAAGTCTATAGTAGAATATATATACCGAAAGAGTTTGCAATATTTGATAATACTTCAACGCCCCGATACATTCCGATTAAAAATATTCTAGCTTCTTTCATACCATTTCAGTCGAGCGGACACATATCTTGTGTCACACCGCTTGATGAGACGGACAGTTTTATAAAGATATGTAAAGACAATAGAATCGAGACTGTAGACATTGAGTCTTCAAAAATTGCTGATGCTGTCGCCAGATACAATAAAGAAAATGGTCGCAATGTGGGATTTGGTGCGATACATTACTCATCGGATTTTGTGGGCAAACCTGATGATAATTTCAACTCATACAACCTTACTAATGAACACGATAAAGACCCGCAAAGTTGGAAAGATGCTGTATTGGCTGACATATTTGAAGTTATTATGAATGAAGGTACGCATAATCTTAGATAATTTAAGACGTCTTGTTTATTGAGAGGGTGTAGCTAAGAGAATTTTACTAGTAGAAGATGACGTGGCGATCGCCCGGTCGCTGAAGGAAGGCTTGGAAGATGAAGCCTATGCGGTTGACGTGGCGCATGACGGCGACGAGGGCTACCGAACGGCGACGGCGGATGACTATGATGTGATTATTCTTGATGTGATGCTGCCGGAAATGAATGGCTATGAAGTGTGCCGGGAGCTACGTCAAGACGGTAATCAGACGCCGATTTTGATGTTGACGGCACGTGATGCCGAGCGGGATATAGTCGAAGGATTGGACGTGGGCGCTGATGATTATTTGGCGAAGCCGTTTAGTTTTGAGGTGTTATTAGCGCGTCTTCGCGCCCTGCTGCGCCGTCCGAACGAGAAGCTGGAAGAAATCTTGCGGGTCGGTGATTTGACGCTTGATCCGAGTTTGAAAAAGGTGACGCGTGCCGCGCAGGAAATTAGCCTGACTGCCAAAGAATACGCTGTCTTGGAATATCTGATGCGTAACGCCGGCAAGGTCCTGTCCAAAGAGCAAATCATCTCGCATGTGTGGAATTTTGATGCAGATGTCTTGCCAAACAATGTTGAGCTATTCATTATGTTTTTGCGCCGCAAAATCGATAAGCCATTTGACTCAAAATTGATTCACACCGTCCCAGGCTTTGGCTACAAACTGGAGGATAAATCATGAAACGGCAGCGCGTTAGGCGTCTGGCGCTGAGTTATTTGGCGGTGATTATGACCTTATCACTGGTGTTTGGCGTGATTATTTATGCTATCCTTCCGTGCAATTAAATCGTCCATTACCGCCGGGTGAACATGCTCAGCAACCGCCAGAGCTTATTGAGCGTCAGTTTAGTCGCCGCCTGGAGCAACGCAACCGCGAGACGCGCGGGTCGGTGATTATGTCGCTGGTGGTACTCAATGGCGTGATGTTGCTGGTCGGCTATTGGCTGAGTCTGCTATTGGCACGTCGGACATTGGCACCAATTGAGCGGTCGATTGAACAGCAAACGCAATTTGTATCTGACGCCAGTCACGAGCTGCGGACACCGTTGGCGGCGCTGTCACTTGTGAACGAAGTGGCACTCAGAAAATCAACGCTGACCGAGAAGAAAGCTCGCCACGTTTTGAGTCAAAACGTTGCAGAAATCAAGAAATTGACCGAGCTCAGTAATTCACTGCTTGATTTGGCAAAATCGGGAGGTGTCATGACTGATCCAGAACTAGTTAATCCAGCTACGCTTTTATTGAAGAAGTGGTGACGCGGTTTACACCAGCCGCACAGGCAAAGCGGGTAAGGCTCGTGCATGATGATCAATCCTTGGCCGGCGACGTGCCGCTTCAGGCAAATGCGGTTCGTCAAATTCTAGCAATTCTAGTGGATAACGCCATCAAATACGCGCCGCCAAAAAACGGCGAAGTGAATGTGATTGCGTGGGTGAATCGTAAAAAACACGTGCTGGAATTCACAGTGAGAGATAACGGCCCGGGCATTGCACCGGGCGACCAAAAGCATATTTTTGAGCGATTTTACCGGGCGGACACGGCGCGGACGCGGACTGACGCATCGGGCCACGGTTTGGGGCTGGCGATTGCCAAGTCGCTAGCAGATCGCTGTGGCTACACGATTCGGGTTAAAAGCCAGCCACCAAATGGCGCGGAATTTACGTTGGTTGTTTCGCACGTCGACTCGCGGTAAACTCGAGGTCAATGCTATAATTTCCATATGAAAACTTCGCTCAGTCCCAACAAATTGCTGACCAATAGAGCGCTGCAATGTGCAGTAGCAGAACTTGGCGTTGACGCGCCTGATTTGCAAATTACATCGGTAAGCGGTGGCTTTTCGCGCAATCGCCGCGCCTTGGTGTCGGCGGGCGATAGGACGATTTTTGTTAAAGAAGTTGATGTTGATTTGCTGCCGGACGACGGCGAGCGGGAATTGGCTTGGCTGAAAAAAGACTACGAAGTGACGCGGTTATTGCAGAAACTTCACTCACAATATGTGGCTGACTGGACTGCGCTGGTCGGTGATGGGCATGTGCTGATGACAACCAGTTATGCGTTGGCCGACGGTTGGTTGTGGCGGCCGCCAGCGGAAAAATCTGTGGCCAAGCGGTATATTTCGGCGGTAGTGGCAGCAACTCGCGAGTTGGAAAAAACGGAGTTGCCGTATGAAGTGGTTGAGGAATTACAACTGCAGCCGTTTACGACGGCGGAACTCGGCTTGGATGAGGGCATTGATCGAGTTATTGCTGAGGCTGACGTTCGCCGTCAGCTGATTGATCACTACCGAACATTATTACCGGAGCAATCAAAAGTCAACCAGCGGCGCTGCCAAAAGATGATGGAGTTACTGAGTAGGAGCGATGAATTAGCCGATATTTCGGTACGTACTAAACACTTCGCCAAACAACCAGAAGACTGTTTTGATCACAGTGATGTTCGCAGTGATAACTTGGCGTTTCATCCACAAACTGGTGAGCTGAAATTGGTCGATTGGAATTGGGCTTCCTATGCGCCTCAGGGGTCTGGGGCGACGGAGTTTTTAATCGACATGGCGCGCCATGGTCAGGATGTAACGCCATGGCTAGACGAGCTCAATGCGGAGATGTTAGCGGCGTTTGTTGGCTTTTATCTTATCCGCAGCCTCAAGCCGCCGCTCCAGTCAGGTGATAATCTTCGCCAAATGCAGGCGCTATCGGCAGCTACCGCTTATGATTTGCTGGAGCGCACGTGACGGCCTCTCATCCGCTGATCATTCTCCGCGGTAATTCTGGCTGCGGTAAAACCAGCACGGCACGCTTGCTCCAGCGTCAGCTGGGTTACGGCACGATGCTGCGCCGGCTGCTGGATGATTTTCAGGGCGAACAACTGATTTATTATTTTGACGTATCATTTGAGGAAACGGTGCGCCGCCACGCCACTAAGCCAAACGCTCATGAATTTGGCGAATCAGAGATGCGCCAGTGGTGGAAAGATCAAGATGTTTTGGACGTGCCAGGCGAGCAGCGAATTGGCGAGAAGCTGGCTCAGGCGGAAATTGTTGATATGATTTACCGCGACGTTTTGGCGTTATCAGAGGAGACGATCTCATCCGCCTCTCATATGTAAATAATACAATGTATTTTCGTTGACAAACGCTATATATCGCGTGTATATTCTATATTAAGCACTATATATGGTGTTTTTAGAAAATAAATAACGTTTTTTGCAACACAAGCCCCTCGGGGAGGTTGGGGCTGGTTTGCTATTGCCATAATAAGGAGGGGTATGTACAAATCAATCAAAAAACGCGATGGTCGGACCGTTAAATTTGACCGTAAAAAAATTGATAAAGCCATCGAGAAGGCGGGTTTGGAAACTGGCGAATTTGATGCCAAACAGGCCGTTAAATTGACTGACAAGGTGCTGGCGGTACTGGAAACTCGCAATCAAAAACGTTTGCCGGGTGTCGAGGATATTCAGGACATCGTCGAGGACACGCTGATTGATTCCAAGTTCAAGAAAACTGCCAAAGCCTACATCATCTACCGCGACCAGCATAAAAAACTGCGTGAAATTACTTCCAATGCGCACGTCGATTTGATCGATAAGTACGTCAATAATCTAGACTGGAAAGTCAAAGAAAACTCCAACATGGGCTATAGTTTGCAGGGACTGAATAATTACGTTTCGGCGGAAATTACTAAGACCTACTGGCTGGATAAAATCTATTCGCCAAAAATCGGCCGGGCGCATAAAGAGGGTGATTTGCATATTCACGACCTCAATTTGCTGAGTGTTTACTGTGTTGGCTGGGATTTGATGGATTTGCTACGCCAAGGGTTCACTGGCGTTAAAAACAAGGTTGCCTCCAAGCCAGCCAAGCATTTCCGTTCGGCTCTTGGGCAGGTGGTCAATTTCTTTTACACTTTGCAAGGCGAGGCGGCTGGCGCTCAGGCGTTCTCTGATTTTGACACGCTCTTAGCGCCGTTCATTCGCGCTGATAAATTAAGCTATGACGAGGTCAAACAAGCGCTGCAGGAATTCGTCTTTAATGTCAACGTGCCAACCCGGGTTGGTTTCCAGACGCCGTTTACCAACATCACGCTTGATCTGGAATGTCCAAAGCACATGGCTGGCAATCCGGTGATCATCGGCGGCGAGATGCAGGATACCAACTACGGCGATTATCAAGAAGAGATGAACATGCTTAATAAGGCGCTTCTGGAGGTGTTGTCTGAGGGCGACGCCAACGGCCGAGTCTTTACCTTCCCGATTCCGACAGTCAATATTACCAAGGATTTCAACTGGGATAATCCGGTCATTGAAAATCTTTGGGAGGCTAGCGCCAAGTATGGCATCCCATACTTCTCGAACTTCATCAATTCCGACATGGATCCAGAAGATGCGCGCTCGATGTGCTGCCGCTTGCGGATCGATAATCGCCAGCTGGAGTATCGTGGCGGCGGTTTGTTTGGCTCGAATCCGATGACTGGCTCGATCGGCGTGGTGACGATTAATTTGCCGCGGCTGGCACTGAAATCAAAGAACGAGAAAGAGTTTTTCAAGGGCTTGGGCGAGCTGATGGATATGGCGCGCGACAGCCTAGAGACCAAGCGCAAGGTGCTGGAGCAGCTGACCGATTCGGATATCAGCCTGTATCCGTACACCAAGTTTTACCTGCGCGATATTAAAAAGCGCTTCAATGAATACTGGAAAAATCACTTCTCAACCATCGGTTTGATTGGCACCAACGAAGCGGCGTTGAACCTGCTGGGCGTTGACATTGGCACTGAAAAGGGTAAGGCGTTTGCCGAGAAAACGCTTGACTTCATGCGCGACCGCTTGGTGGAATACCAGAAAGAAACGGGCAATAATTACAATTTGGAGGCAACGCCGGCTGAGGGTACGACCTACCGCTTGGCGCGGCTCGACAAAGCTAGCTTCCCTGACCGAGCCCACTTTGCTAATGGTCTCGGCGCGGCAGTTAAGCATCCGTTCTACACCAATTCCAGCCACTTGCCAGTCAACTACACTGATGATTTGTTTGAGCTGATGGATTTGCAGGATAATTTGCAGACTAAATACACGGGCGGCACGGTGATTCACTTCTTCCTGGGCGAGCGTATGGATGATCCGCAGACGCTGAAGAAACTGGTCAAAACGATTTGCGAAAATTACAAATTGCCGTACTTTACCTTTACGCCGAGCTTCTCAATTTGCACCAATCACGGCTATATCGTCGGAGAGCATCCAGAGTGTCCGAATTGCGGCGAAGCGACTGAGGTTTACTCGCGGGTAGTCGGTTTCTTGCGTCCGGTTGCTCAGTGGAACAATGGCAAACAAGCTGAATTTGACATGAGGGAGCATTATGACGATGCCGCCGAACATCAGCGAGCTTGCGCCGTCGCTGTCCCAGCTTAAGGTGTCGATCGGCGGGATTCAGAAGCTGTCGCTGGTGGATTATCCAGGGCACGTGGCGGCAGCGCTGTTTCTCTCTGGCTGTAATATGCGCTGCGGCTATTGCCATAATCCGGAGCTGGTGTTACCTGAGCGGTTAGCGCCGAGCATCCCAGTCGAGGAGGCAATGATCTTCCTGAAGTCGCGCATCGGCAAGCTAGACGGCGTGGTGATTTCTGGCGGCGAGCCGACAGTCAACGAGGATTTGCCGGTGCTGTGCCGGATGATCAAGAGCCTCGGCTTTGATGTCAAGCTGGATACTAACGGCACGCATCCGGATATAGTGCGCGGTATGGTCGAGGAGGGGACGATTGACTTCATCGCCATGGACGTCAAGGGCCCGCTGGAAAAATACGTGGAGATTGCAGCGCGGCCGATTGATCTAGCGGCCATCAAAGACAATGTGCGGCTGATGATTGACTCAGGGATTGGCCATGAATTTCGGACGACCATCGTTCGCGAGCAGCTGGAGGTAGCGGATTTTGAAAAGATTGGCGAGTTGGTCAAGGGCGCCAAGCGCTTCGCTTTGCAGCATTTTCGCACCGGCACCACCATTAGTCCGAAATTTGCCAACTACCACACCTTTACCGACGAAGAATTTAGAGCTGCCAAAAAAATAATGGAAAGGTATGTCGAGGAATGCGTGATTCACTAACTGTCGAAATTGTGCGGGTGCGCCAGGAAAATCCTGAGGTGACGACACTGTATTTTGCGCGGCCGTTTGACTTTATGGCGGGGCAATATATCACGGTGTTCATTGAGGGCAGCCAGGTGCGCGAAGGCAAGGCCTATAGTATTTCTTCGCGCCCGCATGAGGAATTGATGTCGATTACCGTGAAAAATGTTGGTGGTGAATTCTCGAGCTATTTGTGTTCGCGTCACGTTGGCGACACGCTGCATATTAGCCGGGCGTACGGCGATTTCAATCTGCAGACTGAGCGGCCGCTAGTCGGCATCGCGGCGGGGTGCGGACTGAGCCCGATTTGGAGTATTTTGGCGGACGCCAAGCAGCCGACTTTTCTCTATTTGAGTCAAAAATCGCCGGAATATATGGTGTTTGCTGATGAACTGGCGGCGTCGAATATTACGGTCAAAAAATTTAGTACCCGCCAGCAGGTTGAGGAACAAGACGGCTGGCATAACGGGCGGTTTGAGGCGGCGAACATTGTGAGCGAAGTGCCGAGTAATGCGCATTTTCTGGTCTGCGGCAGCCTGCCGTTTGTGCGCGATGTTTGGCAAAAACTAACTGCCGCTGGCGTCGACGAATCACATATTTCAACGGAGACATTTTTTGAGCAATGATTGGGGCGACGAGTACAGCAGAAGTATCATCGACAGTAATTGACGGTGATGGTTTTGATGTGTTTTCGTCGCTGCGAGGTGGCGCTGGCGGTGAGGACTTTTCGTCTGGCATTGACGAAACGGTGGCTGATAATGTTGAGCAGTTTGATTTGGTGGCGGTGGCTAGTGGTGAAGAAGAACTACCTTCTACTGAGGAAGTATCGGCGTCAATTGGTCAAACGGCATGTGTGACATGTGTTGGTTGCCCATATCTTAGCCAGTGTGTAAAACCTCAGGCGTTAGCCATGAAGCGGGAGTCGGAAAGACAGGAGAATATATCTACTGATATAAATTCTGCGGGTGAAGAGGCGGTTCCTAATTTAATGGAAATGACACCAAAAGAAAGCTATCTGGAGAGATTGCTAGCTCCAGATGACTTCGATAGTCTTGATGAAAATGGACGCGGGGAATTGGTGATGGCGGAATATTCAGAGCCTATCGATTATCAAGAGTCTATTATTAAAAATGTGCCTGAGCCAGCGGCAGCAGAGACGAAGCCTATAGATTTAACAACTAAGACAGATGAGCCGACTGAGCAAATTGTGCAGCAGGAACGAGAAACCAAAACTTCAACTAACGAGCCGGTCGAAGTTTCGGGCGAAGATATGGATACTGAAGCGGCAGAAGCGCCATTCTTTGGATTAAAAATGGCTCCAGAAACTATCGCTGACGATATTAAAGATGTCGGGGAATCTCGGCCAGAAAGTGCTAGCGAAATTTCTGACGAAGGGTATTTTACCGGAGCGGCAGAGGCGAGTAATTCTTCAACAGATGCGAAGCCGCGCGTCATTGATGCCACCTCTGATGCAGATGATGATAACAAACAGCCGACGCTAGAACCCCTATATACACCGGCGCAGGCGGAAACTGCGCCAGCATCATTAGCGATAAATGAAGGTAATCAAACTGTTGATAAGAATAGTAATCCACTGGAAAATGAAGCTGTTTATCATACGACTAGCGACGATAAGGGTACCGCTAGTGTTGTGAAAAATACATATGATGGCGACGAAAACACTGCGCCGTCAAGCGTAAAAACACCATCAATTGAACACCAAAAAGAAAAAGATTTTGTTATAACAGGGTCAAAATCAGCCAATTCTGAGCCGAGCCGGGTAGCAGAAAATGATGAAAGTGCTACGCCAGTTTCTGAGCAGCAACACTTGGCAGCGCAGTTTGAGGCGATAAAGGTGGATGAACCTGCGGCTACAGATCTAATTGATGATTCTGGCACGAAAGTACTGGCGGACGCTCAGTCCAGCGAGATTAATATAGATGTGGCGGCGGATTATAATAATTTTGTCGAATCGACCGATGGCGTTGATGTCGAACAGCCTAAGCACGTAATTCCAACCGTAACTAATATGCCGCCGTCTCAGGCGCAAGAGGACGCCGTTAACGTGTCGGCGGAATACGAAACAAGCGAGGTATCTACTAAAGAGGTGGTTAATGCGACCGCATCAATTTCAGCGAAAGAGCAGCCTGATCAGTCGGCGATTGTGTCATTATCAACTCAAGATGTTGTTGAATATGGCGAGGACTTGCTTTCTGCAAGTGAGGAGCCTACAGCTGATCACGGCCCGACACGCCCGGATGATGTTATTAATATGCCTACGACGCATGAGGTTATAGAGGCAACGCACGAGGCTGACGAGACGATAGAACTAGAAGCGGTGAATGTAACCTTGCCAGCTGCTGCCGTTGCGGTTAGCGAGGGTAAAAGTCAAATTGATCTGCCGCCAGAATTGAGCGAGGAATTGGTAGTAGACCAAAGGATTTATGAGGTGCAGACTTCCCTGGTCGAACAACTTGATCATAACCATGCGGCGGTAGAGTGCGATTATGACGAGGATGACGAAGTTTGGGCCGAGGAGGATACGGTGTTTTTTGTCGAACAACAGTCGCCAGCAGTAGAGCCGGAAGTATCTTCGGCTGAAGCGGTGACGGTTGCGCCGATGGAAACTATTATAGTGCGTGAAGAATATGGTGATTTGAAACTCTCCGTAGACGACGAGATTGGTGTTGATATGGACTCCGTGGGGCAATCGGACAACTTCAAGACATCGTCAGTTCCTGAAATCACCAATGATTATGAGACGGTAGAGCAGATAGCTATTCCTGTCTCGCCGGCTACTGAACCAATACCTGATGTCGAGCTGGACGAGCCAACAATGGAAATTTCAGAGGAGCGCATCATGCCTCGCGAGGAGCATGACAGTATAGTTATGGAAGTATCGGAAAAGAGCGATTTACCGCGTGTGGATGATGAAGTTGAAGCTATAATTACGGATACCAGCGACGTAGAGCCAACTATTGATTTACTTGAAGAGCAAGAAGAACTTGCTGCTAATGAGGTATCTGAGGCGGTAGAATCTGAACTGGACGAGCAGAATGATTTGGCGGTTGACAGCTACGGTTATAATAGCGAAACGAGTACCGTGAGCGATAATGTTTTGGTCGTAAAAAGCCGTCAATCCCCTGGCCTATGGCCGGACGACAGTCGGCTCAATCCAGAAGAAGAGTCTGCGTCAATGGCTCAATCAAGCGCGGATGATACGTCGTTGGTATCGCGGCTGGTTGGCATGTTTGTAGTGGCGATGTGCGTGGTGCGCGGCCGGCAGTCAGTGAAAGTTTAGTAAACACACCGCCTAAAGAGGTAGCAATGAAGTAGTATAATTAGATATATGAAAGCGCTGCAAACTAACATTAAATTATTCTTATATACGCCAAACAAATTCTTTGAGATACCTAATTTTCAACGCCCTTATTCTTGGACAGCCGATAATGTCCAAATGTTTTTAGACGACCTTGAAGAGGTGAAGCGTGGAGATAAAAAGCATTATTTCGGCAGTATCGTGTATATCAACGATGGTGACCGAAGCATCATTATCGACGGTCAGCAGCGTGCAACGACAGTTTTGCTGATGATTACCGCAATTTACCATTTGGCGTTAGAGTCACCTGAAAAGCTTAGACTGGTAGCCGAGCAAATCAAGGACGAGTATTTATACAATAGATATGCAAAACAATATGGATCAGAGGAAAACCGTATCAAACTGCGGGCGGTAACTACTGACAATAAAATATTTGAGAAAATATTTAGCCAGGCGGAATTGACCGAGTATGAAAAGAAAAGTAATTTATACAAGTCCTATCTTCAATTTTATGAATATTTTAGAGATCGTGATCATTTAGAACAGTACATTAACACGCTTGATGATTTTGAAATTGTCACAATCGTGCTAGATAAAGATGACGATAATCCACAAAAAGTTTTTGAAAGTATTAACTCAACTGGCAAGCCATTGACAGATGGCGATAAAATTCGGAATTTTTCATTGATGTTGCACACCTCAGAAAAACAAGATTATGTTTTGACTAACTATTGGCAGCATATTGAAACATACTTAACCGATCCGCAGCGTGATGATATTACCGACTTCTTCCGTGTTTATTTGATTGCTAAAAACCAATCGGTCGTAAATACTGATAAGGTGTATCCAGAGTTTAAAAAAGCTTTTTCTAATAATATTTCTGATGATCAGTCGTATGAATCGCTTGACACATTTTATGGTGAGATTTTGAGAATACTAAAATACTATCGCTTTTTGAAGTTTGGCACAGATGACAATAATGAATTTACCAAACTGAACTCGGCAGCGTTCATTATGCGTTATCTGAGGATTGAGGCGTTCTTCCCGTATGTTGTATCAGTTATGAAATATTGGCAAGATGGACATTTGTCTGATGATGAAATTGCTGAGATATTTGATGTGCTACGTGTCTACTTTTCGCGGCGTATCGTCGTTAACCTATCGACAGCAAGTCTAGATAACTATTTTGCGGGATTGCATAGAAATATATTATCGAGTGTCGAACAGAACGATGCAGTATATATTGAAGTGCTAAAATACACTATGCTTTCGAGAAGTGGACAAACTCGCCTACCAAGAAATAATGAAGTAGAAACAGCGATAAAAGCAAACTTTACCTATAATCAGCGCTCTTCCAATGTCATGTATTTGTTAACTGCGGTTGACGATGAATCTAAGGACGTGTCATTGCTGAAACAGATTAATAACAAAGAGCTACAGCTAACGATTGAACATATTATGCCGCAAACCATGACCAATGCTTGGCGGGATGAGCTCGGCGACCGTGCCGATGAAATTCATGGCACATATTTGCATGGGCTAGCGAATTTGACATTGACGGGATATAATTCTGAATATTCAAACAAAAGTTTCCGAGAAAAGCGTAATATGCCAGACGGGTTTGCTGATAGCCCGCTTAAGATTAATAAGACTGTTGCTAAATATGATACATGGAATGAAGCAGCAATATTGGAGCGCCAGCGGTGGTGGATTGATAAAATAATTAAAATTTGGCCGCTGCCAACAAGTACGTTTGAACCGCCAATACTTGATACGAAAGTTAATATTTTTGATGATGTTGATTTCAAGGGCACAATGGTAAAGATGTTCTATATCGGTGATGATTCGTATCCAGTAACGAGCTGGTCGCAAATTCTTGGCGTCTATTGCGAGTATTTGTATGACGAGAACCCTGATTTTATTGATCAGATTATGAACAGCGAAAAGACGAAAAATTGGATTAGTAATGATTCTAAAAGATTTTTTAATTCCGTAAAGATTCACGACACGGGGCTTGTGGTTGACGTAGCAACAAATACGAATCAAAAAATACGGCTCATGCGCGAACTAGCGGAGATGTTTAATGTTGATAAAATCTCTATCAATGTTGAATTGACAAGGCCGATTGAACAGTAGGTATGTGTCAGCCTGACAACTTTAGTTTAGTTAGGGCGCTTGCTATACTGTCTATATGAGAATCTCTGATCGTCATCCCAACGACCGTCCCCGCGAGAAATTGGCACGCTACGGTGCGGCGCGGCTGAGTGACTTGGAGCTGTTGATGGCGATTGTTGGCAGCGGTAATGCTCGGGCCGATGTCGGTAAAATTGCGCGCGAGGTGCTGAAGATTGTGCGTCAAAAAGGCGGCGATGTTTCGTATGATGATCTACGCGGCGTGGTTGGCTTGGGAGAAGCAAAAATCCCAGTGATTGTGGCGAGCTTAGAACTGGCGCGGCGGTATTTGCTGGATAGCGACCAGCCGATCATTGATAGTCCAGAGAAAGCGGTTGAGCTACTGGCCGACATTCACGACAAAAAGCAGGAATACTTTGTCTGCCTGACGCTGGATGGTGCGAATCGTTTGATCGCCAAGCGGGTGGTGACTATCGGTACGCTGACCGCCAGCCTGGTACACCCGCGCGAGGTCTTCGCCGACGCCATCGCCGACCGTGCTGCCTCGGTCATCGTGGCGCATAATCATCCGAGCGGTAGTTTGGAGGCGAGCCAGGCTGACAAAGATGTCACGAACAGGCTGGTGGAAGTGGGAAAACTGCTTGGCATTACGCTTAATGATCATATTATCGTTACAAAACTTAATTACAAGAGCTTGCTGCACGCAGAGTAAATGAGCCTCAAAATCTGATATAATCTATCTATGAATACGAGGGAGCTTGAAAAGCAGTTGTGGGCTGCGGCGGATAAACTACGGGGTAATATTAGTTCGTCGGATTATAAATATGTGGTACTGGGGTTGATCTTTCTAAAATATGTTTCGGATGCGTTTTCGGCGCGGTATCAGACGGCGGTTGATGACAATTATGATCCAGAAGACAGGGATTGGTATCTGGCGGAGAATATTTTTTGGATTCCCAAGGAGGCTCGTTGGGAACACTTGGTGGCGAGCGCCAAACAGCCAGAAATTGGCGTCTTAGTTGATAGTGCCATGGAGGCGATTGAGCGCGACAACCCTAGTCTGAAGGGAGTGTTGCCAAAAAATTATGCTCGTGAAGCTCTGGATAAGCGTCGCCTAGGTGAACTCATCGATTTATTTACCAATATCAAATTTGACACTGCCAGTTCCAAAGATTTACTTGGTCAAGTCTACGAATATTTTATGGGTATGTTTGCCGACAGTGAGGGCAAGCATGGCGGTGAATTCTACACGCCGCGCTCCATCGTGAAATTGCTGGTAGAAATGCTTGAGCCATACAGTGGGCGCGTGTATGACCCGTGCTGTGGTAGTGGTGGTATGTTCGTCTGGAGTGAGAAGTTTGTCGAGGAGCACGCTGGGCGTGTCAGCGATATCGCGGTGTATGGTCAGGAACTGAACGAAACGACTTGGCGACTCGCTAAAATGAATATGGCAATTCGCGGCATTGATGCGAATATCAAACGTGGCGACACTCTGATGGATGACCAGCTCCCTGATCTGAAAGCTGATTACATTTTGGCCAATCCGCCGTTTAACATTAGCGACTGGGGTCAAGAACATTTGCAGGCTGACCCACGCTGGAAATATGGTCTGCCGCCAAAGGGTAACGCTAACTTTGCTTGGATTCAACATATGATTCACCATTTGAGCCCGCGCGGTACGGCGGGCTTCGTGCTGGCAAATGGGAGTATGGGCAGTCAAACTGGCGGTGAAGGTGATATCCGCAAGCAGTTAGTGCTTAATGATATGGTTGACGCCATCGTCACACTGCCGAGCCAGTTGTTTTTTAACGTCGCTATACCATGCTGTCTGTGGTTTGTGTCGCGCGATCGTACCAATCGTCATGGCAAAGTGCTATTCATCGATGGGCGTAATTTGGGTAAAATGGCAACCCGCCGTAACCGCGAGCTGACCGAAGAAGACATTGCCCGGGTGGCGAAGACATACCATGATTATAAAACTGCTAGTGCGGATTACGCCGACCAGCCAGGTTTCTGTAAAGTTGCTGAGCTGGAGGAGATTAAGCAACATGATTATGTGCTGACGCCTGGCCGTTACGTGGGCGTCGAGGAGGCGGAAGAAGACGATGAACCGTTCGCCGAGAAATTTGCTCGGTTGACTGCTGAGCTTGAAGGGCAGTTTGCGAAGAGCCGCGAGCTGGAGGCGAAAATCAAGGTCAATTTGGAGAAGATCAAACTATGAATCTTCAAGGGGAGCTAAGCACTGGGTCGACTATGAAGAACTTCTTTATAGTACAGTGGCTTTATATTAAAAAGACTCACCTTGTAGTTAAATTAGCACAAATCTATTCTCGTCCGTCGGTTTCATTCGGGAGTGGTTTGTGAGTAAAAAATACTCAATAGAATTTGCCGTAGAGGCTTCGACTGAATTCAAAGCGATCAATCGTCTCAAAGACCTAGGCGTAAGTCATGCCGATGAGGCGAAGTTATCCGACCTCGATCGGCAGGCCGGTCTCTTCATGATTAACGTATTGATGCTAGAGTCTGAAATGACCGATGAGGTGTATCATAAGATATCTAAGGCAAAAGACGTCTTCATACTTTCTGACGAACTTTCGGCTGCTCGGGGTGAAAAAATCTTACAGCTCACACTGGTGATTGAAAGGCAGCTTAAGAAGTTGCTCGTCTGTATAATCCCAGAGATAGAAAAGGTTTTGATAGATATCATTAGTAATCATCAGAAACATGGCATAAAATCAACACCTACAGGGATAATCGAGTGGTGTCAAAAGATTCATGATTTTTCATTTGGTGAGCTTCCGGGCGTTCTAGAGGAAGATATATCACGGCTTGCTAGGGAAAGGCTTAATACGGGAGATGCCATGCTGTTACTAATAGCAGAGTCGAAAGATTTTGATAACCTAAAGTTACGGGCGACAAATTTATTTGAGACCAGGACAGTTTGGAATAGTATTTGTTCTATTTTGGAAAGCCCCGTGCAGTACGAGCATATATCTGGAGCTTTGAATAAAGTTATAGATGCACGCAATAAAGCGGCGCATCAGAACATAATAACCAAAAAAATACTCGACCAAACTAGAAAAAATCAGAAACACATAATGTCACGCATTGGTACTATTAAGAGCACCTACCGTGAAAACCTAAAGGTGAACATGGAGCAGCTAAGCAATTCTATGAAAGCTATCATGGATTCTGTAGCAACGATTGATCCTACGATATTTACCGAATATCAAAAACAGATTTCTCAGATATTTCAACCTCTTACCGAAGCTGTCGCTAGATTGAAGCTAAATATTGCCTCGCCAGAATTCAAAAAAAATGTTACATATAATTCAGAAATCCAGTCTCAGTTATCGAAAGCCACTGCCGAATCTCTTAGAAATATGAAGTCCTTGCAAGTGTATAACGATATCACTAGAGAGCTGGCAAAAAATAATTTCACTAGGTATTTGCAAAATTCACTAAGCGAGATAGGCAAAATACAGCCAGATATTCAGAGACTACTTGATACAAAGGGGACGAGAGGGGGTGATGAGGTGGCAGAAAAAGATGAGGAGCAGAAACAATGATGCAGATTGTTTCGCTCTCCGATGCAATTACCTTGCAGCGTGGTTTTGACTTGCCCACCTCACAACGTAGACAGGGTAAATATCCAGTCGTAGCGTCTACCGGAACAACTACGACTCATGACAAGTTTAAGGTAAAAGGTCCAGGTGTGGTTATTGGTCGCTCCGGCAGTATTGGTGGTGGTCAATATGTCGAAAGTGACTTTTGGCCCCTAAATACTACACTTTGGGTCAAGGATTTTAAGGGTAATGATGAGAAATTTATTTATTATACTCTTAAGTCTTTAGACTTTTCTAGCTTTAACGTAGGTGCAGCTGTACCTACGTTAAATAGGAACCACTTGTCGGCGCTAAAAGTGCGCATTCCTGACGTAGATAAGCAAAAGAAAATTGCCAATATCCTCGGCAGTCTTGATGAAAAAATCGAGCTCAATCGCCGCATGAACGAAACCCTTGAGCAGCTCGGTCAAGCTCTCTTTCGCCATTATTTTGTCGATAATCCTGAGGCGAAGAGCTGGGACAAAAAACCGCTTGATGAAATAGCTAATTTCCTGAATGGTTTAGCTATGCAAAAATATCCAAAAATCAACGGACAACGTACCCTTCCTGTAATAAAAATTCGTGAGATGTCCAGTGGAATAACGGACTCTACTGATATCGCTAGTGCTAATATTCCGGAAGAATATATTGTACACGATGGTGATTTGTTGTTCTCATGGTCTGGTACGTTGATGGTTAAGTTTTGGAGCGGTGGAGACGGTGCACTTAATCAGCACCTATTTAAAGTTACCTCAGATAAATATCCGGAATGGTTATATTACTATTGGACAAAATATTATCTGGACCAATTTATATCAATTGCCAAATCAAAAGCTACAACCATGGGTCATATTCAGCGAAAGCATCTAAAACAGGCTGAGGTTATAATACCGCCGAATATTGAAGAGATGACCTCAGAGTTTACGTCAATAATTGACCAAATAAAAACTAATTTATTTGAGATCAATTCTCTCGTGAATATTCGTAGCTCACTTTTACCGAAGTTAATTTCTGGAGAGATTGAAATATGAAACGTACAAAAGCACAAATAAACAATTTATTAGATGATATAGCGCAATTTACTATACTATTAAGCGATAGCAATTACGGTATAAATTATGAGCCTAAATATCTAAATTTCTCATCTTTTGAGAGAATTATCGATGAAAATCTTGAATACTGGCACGATAAAAAGGGAGGTCAAGGCTTTCATGCGGAGTGGCAAAATATCAGAAATAAATTTAACAGCATTAAAGAATATTTAGAGTCCATCGGCGATAGTCCTGAACCAAGAGACGATATATTAAACTATCTACTTAGTAATCTATCCCATGACAGAGTCGATAATAATGGAAAGTATACATATAGAATATCTGTAAATAGCCCTATTATCTCCGATGCAAGTTGGCGATCCATAGATAGATTCATCGATTTTTATCTTGATCGTGTAGACGATGGTAGGGAATTGTCAGATGCAATACGAAGGTACGTAGAATTATGTAGAAATCCAATTCAGGTAGGAAGTAGTCTATATCAAAACTATAACTATTCATACTATCCTGCATTATTTATATTAAAAGATGAACTATCGCCTAAAAATGTAAGTATTAAAAATTTTGAACAAAAGACATTGCGGCCAGCGCGAGATAAGCTAGAACAGTTGTTGCAGGAAGCAGGCGAGAGCCAACAGGAAATAACCCGTTTTATAGAAGAGAAGCGTAAGGAAGTCCAGAATCAAGTTGATAAGAATATCGCTGAGATGGATGACTACAAATCTAAGGTCAACGATTGGGAGGCGAAAAAACATAAAGAATTGGATACGTTGGAAGATACCTATAGAAAGAAGTTACAGCTTGAGGCACCAGAAGAGTTATTGAATGAACGATCTGAAAAGTACAGGAAAAAAGCTAAGTATTGGACTGTTGGCCTGTGTGTTGTGGCGATTATCTTATTGTTTGTCATCGCCTGGTTTGTTCATTCGCTCCATGAATTTCCAAAGGGGATTACTGAAAAAGTGCCATTCTTGTCGCAGCAAGTACTGTTTATCGGCGCTATTTCTTTCTTTGTCTATATCATACGCGTCATGGTAAAAATCGTCATGTCAAATCATCATATTGCAATGGAGTATGAGCAAAAAGCGGCGTTGACAAGGTTTTATCAGGCGTTAACTTACGAAGGGATTGAGGTAGACGATAACGAGAAGTTAATCATCATGAGCGCTCTATTCTCTAAAGTTGACACTGGGCTGGTCAAAACGAATGAATCTGTTGATCTGGATAGTGTCTTGGGATTGATTGCAAGGAATTCTGGAAAATAAACATAAGTGTTATAATTATGAATAATGACGAAAGGAGTGGAGCATGGTAGCCAATAGCAACCCTAAGACATATACCTTAGAGTCAATAGAAAAAGTTGCATCTGATCTACATAGAGATTATGCAGATCAAAAAAGCTTAATTACAATTGGACAATTAAAAAATTTAGCAGAATCTATCGGGGCGACAGTCGAACTAGTTGTATTTAAACCCAATACAGTATCTGCAAGGGTTTCAGGAGAAGACGGCTCTTACAAGATACAAATATCTGAAAGTGAGCCTCTGCCAAGACAGAAATTCTCTCTAGCACACGAAATTGGACACATTATTCTACACGATGTTGATAAAGAAAAAGAATTCGTTGAATATCGTAAGCCAATTCTTGATTATGCAGATTCGTCTCTATTATATAAAGAAACGCAAGCAAATGCGTTTGCCGCAGCATTACTAATACCAAAAGAAGATGCTATAAACGTTTGGGATAGCGTGAAAGATATTGATGACTTTGCAGAAATGTTTGAAGTTTCAAAGGCGGCGGCATATAACAGGCTATCGAACTTAGGGCTACTAGAACTTTAA
Organism: Candidatus Saccharibacteria bacterium oral taxon 488; assembly: GCA_013100805.1. Taxonomy (NCBI): domain Bacteria; phylum Candidatus Saccharimonadota; species Candidatus Saccharibacteria bacterium oral taxon 488. The sequence continues at coordinate 801,449 of CP040000.1, read as the reverse complement.
TATGCAAAACCAAAAATTAAAAGGACTGAAAGACGGTTTAAAAGATGGTTTGATTCAACCTGACAGTGAGAATGTAACGACTAGCGGCGCAAAACCTTTGACGGGCTCCGAAGTTGAACTTGGTAAATCAGACATTAAAAGTAGTGACGGGTTTAACCTGCTTGGGGTGGTACTAGAGACGGCTTTTTTATTCACACTTTTTGAATATATAGCAGATAGGCAGTTTGACTCCAGGAGACGATCACTAAGGATTGCAAGAATGAGATTAATACACCCAATACTATACAAGGTGTGTATCTTTTTTGATTTTTTTGTTAGGGGTATTGTTGCACTTGCAATAGTAGGGTTTGCTATTTTTGCAGCATATAAGGTTATTAGATAGTTGTCGCATGTGAGTCTAAACCTATAACTAATTATGTTAGAATTATACTATAAATAGAAAATACTTATGACCGAATCCCAAATCGAACAATACGCGCTTGATATCCTGGCTAATCTCGATTGGCAGATTTTGCACGGACCGGATATTGGTCCGGATGGTGCTATGGCTGAGCGTGAGCTGCGGCAGGTGGTGTTGCCGGAGCGGCTATATAGTGCTTTGGTGCGGCTCAATCCGCACATTCCAGAACCGGCCTTGAATGAAGCGATGCGGCGTTTGACACAAATTAGTAAACCGAGCTTGATTGAGAATAATCACGAGTTTCATCAACTGCTGGTGGCGGGTGTGCCGGTGCAATATCGCATATCAAGTGGCGAAGTGAAACACGATATCGTGCGGGTGGTTGATTTTAACTCGCCAAAAAACAATGATTTTGCGGCGGTCAATCAGCTGACGGTTCTGCAGGGTGACTATAATCGCCGGCCGGATATCGTGCTGTTCGTAAATGGGCTGCCGTTAGTGGTGATTGAACTGAAGAATGCGGCTGATACGAAGGCGGATTTGGTAGCGGCGTATCAGCAAATCCAGACGTACAAGCGCGAGATTAGCGACTTATTTCGGTTCAATGAACTGTGTGTGACCAGTGATGGGCTAGAGGCCGAAATGGGGACGATCACTAGCCCGCTGGAACGAATGATGCCGTGGAAAACGATTGATGGCGAGAAAGAAGTTGGCAATGTGCCGATGCTGGAAGTGTTGCTGCGCGGTGCGTGTACTCCTGAACGCTTGCTGGATATTGTGCATAATTTTATCGTTTTTGAGCATGGCGATGGCGATAAATTAATCAAGAAGGTTGCTGCCTACCATCAATACTGGGTGGTGAATAAAGCGCTGAGTAGTACACTGGCGGCAAGTAGTGAGCATGGTGATCAGCGGGCTGGTGTAGTCTGGCATACGCAAGGGTCGGGCAAGAGCTTGAGCATGGTGTTCTATACTGGCAAGCTGATGAAATCGCGCGATTTGCATAACCCGACCATTGTGGTGGTGACTGACCGCAATGATCTTGACGGTCAATTATTCGGTACGTTTAGCGCCTGTCGCGAGCTCCTGGGGGAGGACCCAAAGCAGGCCGATTCACGCAGTGAGCTCAGGAAGCTGTTGCAGCGCGAAGCAGGTGGGATTATCTTCACAACAATCCAAAAATTCTCGCCTGAGGATGACGAGGATAAATTGCCAATTTTGACCGATCGACGCAATGTCATCGTGATGGCAGATGAGGCGCACCGCAGTCAATATGGCTTGAAGGCGCATGTCCGAGCCAGTGACGCCCAACTGGTATATGGTTATGCCAAGTATATGCGCGATGCCTTGCCGGGCGCGAGCTACATTGGCTTTACGGGTACGCCGATTGAAACGGACGATAAGTCAACGCCAGCAGTGTTTGGCGACTATATCGATATTTATGACGTCGAGCAGGCGGTGAAAGATGGCGCAACGGTACCGATTTATTATGAGAGTCGGCTGGTTGATTTGAATATGGACGAGGCAACGCGGCAGTGGCTGGATAAGGAAGTTGATGATTTGCTGGAGGGCGAAGAATTGAGTCGTCAGGATGCGTTGAAGGCCGAGTATGCGCAAAAAGAAGCCATCGTCGGTAATAGCGAGCGGCTGAATACGATTGCTTTGGATATCATTGAGCACTTTGAGGCCCGGCAAAGTGTCCTGAGCGGTAAAGGTATGATCGTGACGATGAGTCGCGGTATTGCGGCTGATTTGTATGAAAAAATTGTGGCGTATAGGCCGGATTGGCACAGTGACGATGATACACGCGGCGTGATAAAGGTGATTATTACCGGTAGTGCTAGTGACCCTGACTACCTGCAGCCGCACATTCGTAACAAGCAGCGGGTAAAGGCGATCGAAAAGCGTATCAAAGATCCAAATGACCCGCTTGAATTGGTGATTGTGTGCGACATGTGGCTGACGGGATTTGATGTGCCAAATATGCACACCATGTATCTGGATAAACCGCTGAAGGGTCATAATTTGATGCAGGCAATTGCACGAGTCAACCGAGTGTTTCCGGGAAAAACCGGTGGTTTAGTGGTTGATTATCTGGGTGTAGCAGGGGCGCTGCGCGATGCTATCTCTGACTATACGCAAAGTGGCGGGCAGGGTGCACCGCAGCTTGATATTGCTGAGGCGGTGGCGCAGATGCAGATGCGTTATGAAGTGGTACGCGATTTGTTTGGTAACTTTGATTATCGGCGATATTTTACCGCACCAACTAGCCGGCAGCTGCAAATTATTTTGGATGCCGAAGAGTATATTTTGGGGTTAGAAGATGGCGAAAAGCGATTGAAACAGCATGTACTGGAACTCAGTAAAGCATTTGCGCTGGCTATGCCACGTCCCGAAGCGTTGAAAATTCGCGAAGAAGTGGCGCTGTTTCAGGCGGTGAAAGCTCGGCTAGAGAAAGTGTCGAGCTCAGCAGTGGTGACTGATGCCGAGTATCGCAGCGCGCTGAAGCAAATTGTCGATAAAGCGATTGCGCCAGTCGGTGTGGTTGATGTGTTTGAGGCGGCGGGATTAGAAAAGCCGGAACTGTCAATCTTAAGCGATGAGTTTTTGGCAGAAATTCGTCACATGGAGCGCAAGAATTTGGCAGTGGAAGCGCTGCAAAAGCTGCTTGCTGATGAAATTAAACTACGATTTTCGAGAAATTATGCCAAGGATACGAAGTTCTCTGACTTGCTCAATCAAGCCTTGACACGATATAGAAATGGGACGATTGAGGCAGCGCAGGTGATTGAGGAATTAATCAACATTGGACAGAAAATTCGCCAGACTGTTGAGAACGGAGTGGTTGATGGCCTCAGCGAGGATGAGATTATCTTTTACGATGCGCTGGTTGAAAATGGCAGTGCCCGCGAAGTACTGGGTGATGCGCAGCTGCGTGATATTGCAAAAGTGTTGCTAGAGCAAGTTCGTCGTGATGCGACGATTGACTGGGCGGAGCGTAAAAATGTTCAGGCAAAACTGAAAGTTAACGTCAAAAAGACTTTGGCGAAATATGGATACCCGCCAGATCAGCAGGCGTTGGCAACTGACATGGTGTTAGAACAAGCCAAGCGTTATGGTAACGAGTGGAGTCAAAAACGCGCGACGTATGACGCTGGCGGCGGCGCGAGTTTGTTGGATTGATGCATATTAATTATGATAGATCAGGGTACAATAGGTATATGAGTAAATCTAAAAATCCTATTACTATCGCTCGTACTATCATCCGCATTGGTGACACTGCCAGGAGTGCCAATGATTATAGTTTGCTGGGCGCGCTACACGAAATGGTGGAGCAATTGTCGCAGCATGGCGTTAAAGACACTGATGTCGATATGGATTTGCTTCTGGAATATGTCGAGGCGGCGGATGGTTGCGACTATTGCCGTGTTGGTGATGGCAAGGATAGCGTTGACGAATTAACAACAAAAATCAATCAGCAGCTTGCGCGTCGCGGTCAGGCGCAGATGGAGGCGATCGATCAGTCTGTGCTGAAATTTGAGCCAATGATTCATCTGGTGACGGCGGCGTATGCTAAAAACGAAGATGGCATGACGTCGGGCTTATCGATAGCGCTGGTTGTTAATCAGGATGGATCGGTGGATTTGCCGCGCGAGCACTTTTTGAACGCAGAACTACCGGATTATTTTAGTGCAAATCAGCCATTTCATTGGGGTTCAGCTGGGCACGACTTGCCGTCAAAGTTGCATGGTTATCACTTGGTGGCCGGTTCGGTAGAAGTGCAGGAGATTTTACCGCGGGAGTTGGAGGCGATGTCGTTTTGAGGCGTCGTATGCGTAATGTATAGGAGGATTAATTTAATTAGCGTTATACTTAAGGATAGGACTCCGAGAGAAAGCGAGGGATAGTAAATGAAAAGGTCAGTCAAGATTAGAATTATTTTGCCTGATAAGAATTTTAGCGGTTTTGGTAATACTATTATTACTAGAAAACAAGTGAACTTGGATGATTCACTTAGAGAAGTCATCCTTGCTATTCTTAAAAAGCATCGTAATCATCTATCTAAATATTTAAGTATTGATGAAACTAGACCTATAGCAATTTATTTGCATAGCTCTGAGGATAATTTTAAGAAATATGGCTATTTTGGAATACCGTATACTGTAAATAAAGACAAAAGTGTAAAATTCTTAGCACCTACTGAATCATTGCATAGAATATGGACACTTAAGGAATTGGAAGAACTGGTTAGGACTGGTGTCTTAACGGGAGATGCTAACGATTTGGATGTTTATTTACCAATAGGCTTAGGTGCGGTTGGATCGGCGGGTTTTGACTGGTTGAGCTTTATTGTTAACACTATGACCGCAGCCTCATATGTTGGGCGGTTGCCGGGCTGTATCAAGAGAATAATTTACCACAAAAAGTATAAAAATATAAGAATAGTAGTAAACAAATGGATAAAGAACAATAATATAAAAGAAGCATACCAAATTAGAGAGTTTATAGACACTAAATCGGGATGGGAACTTAAAACACTTAAAACTATACTAGGTATTCAATATGATGCCGATATGATATGTATCTTAGAGGCTTTAGGATACGAACCATATGCAAATGAGTGGCGCTTGGGTAAATCGGCTGAGAGTAGAAAACGCCGACGCAGGTGGGAGTGCAACGAGAAGAAATACGCTAAATCTAGCTATAAATAAGTAAGAGTAAAGTGTCGTCATCGAATCCCTATATCTATGCTAGAATTAGTGTGTGAGGCTACCTTGCTCTAAAAATAAGCCTCCTTTCATAATAAGAAGTACGCCGTTAAAAATAATGCTGATCAGTCTCTATAATTAAGGACGACCTGGATATTAACCTGTCATCTCAATCCGAACTCTGTTAATTAGATAATAATTTGCCTGTAACAAAACTCTGTAATAGAAATAAGTATCATGAAAATCTCCGTCCATCTCAAACCCAACTCCCGCCACCGCGAAGAGGTCGTAATGAACGATGATGGCTCGCTGACGATCTATACCAAGGCGCCGGCCATTGAGGGGCGAGCGAATCTATCGGCGGCGAAACTACTAGCAAAGCATCTCGGTGTGGCACCCTCAAAGGTAAAATTGGTACGCGGTGCAACCTCGAAATACAAGGTGTTTGACATTGATCAGTCGGACTAATTCAACCGTTGTATCGTCACAAATGAATACCCCTGCTGCTTCAGTGAGCTGAGGATACACGGCACGGCATTGACGGAAGTTTGGTGAATGTCATGCATCAAGATGATGGCTCCAGGGCGAGCGCCAGCGACGGCGCGCGAACAGACAATTTGGCTATTCCGATCAGCCCAATCCCGCGTGTCGACCGACCACAAGATTGATGACATACCGCGTGCACGAAGCTGTTCCAGGACAACACCATTGACAGCACCATAAGGCGGGCGCAAGATGCTCGGCTTGACGCCAGTGGCTTGTCTGATGGCCTCGTTGGTACGGTCAATTTCGCCAGCAATTTGGTCAACTGATAGCTTAGGCAGCTCTGGGTGCGACCACGAATGATTACCCAGTTGATGGCCGCGCGAGTGCATGCGTCGCAGTATATCGGCTTGCGCGGAAACTTTGCTGCCAATCAGGAAGAAGGTGGCCTTAGCACTATGTTGATCCAAAATATCCAGCAGCTGCGCGGTGTACGGGCCTGGTCCGTCGTCAAACGTCAAGGCAATCACTTTACCTGGGTTTGCGGGTGTTGGCGCCGCAGGCGCTGGCTTTGGTTCTGGCGGCTTGGGAAAGTTGGCTAGCTTTTGGGCCGTCGAATTTTGCAGGTATTTGGCAACAGCAGCAGTCGGCACTTTGATAGTCAATTCGCCGTAGGCTGACGGCAAGAGCGACGCCTGTCCAATTGGCCAAGCCAAGGTGTTACCATCATCAGTGATGGTGAAGTTCGATAACGCCTCCTTGGTGATCATCTCCTCGAGATTTGCTTCTGGTTGGTGGCGTTGTTTGATGGTTTGCGCGACGTCGTGCCGGGCAGCTGCCACGATTGCCTTGATGGCTTCCTCCGATTTTTCAGTCAAATTATCCAAGCCAATCACCTCGCCAGACTTCTTGTCAAACGTCCAAAAATGCGTTAGTGACACCGGATGCGCGCCGTGCATGTCTTGTTTAATATTGACGATCATCGACAGAGCGGTCGAATTATTATGCGTAACTTGATAACTAATCGTCTCTGTCATTGGCCGGTCGAATGTCGGAGCGTTAGTGGCGGTGTGGCGAAAATCACCGTCGGCGCGGTCAATTGTTCGGGCGATGAGTTTGTTGATTTTGGAATTGCTGGTGATTGGGTATTCAATTGAGACTTTTTCGTGTTTGGTGTCGCGTGTTACGAACTTGGAGCGGATGCCAGCATAGCGTGAGTCGGTGAAGTAATATTTTTCATCTTCCAAGACCGTTGGGCGCTGTGCTGGTGGTTGCTTGGAGTGGAAGTAGAACAATACACCTATCGCGGTTACCATCAGTAAAAGCAGTGTAGTGAATAAAATACTGCTCAGTCTGGGTCGGTTCGCAGGAGCTGTATTAGTTTTTGGCCCACGACTGGGCCGAGCTGATTGTCGTTTTGCCGATGATTTTTGAGGCTTACTTTGTATTTTTTTGGTGGGCATCAGTCCGCTCCGCCGGCTTTCAAAATTGCCTTCAGTCCATTTTCGCCGCCCATAAATCCACTGGCGACATAGTCATTGACTACCATGTATGGTAGACCACTCACGCCAAGCGAGAGGGCTTTCTTGGTATTATTCTCAATCTCGTTTTGGTGCGGTTTCTTAGTCATACAATCAGTAAATTTTGCCTCGTCCATGCCGACATTTTTGGCAGAAGTCAGGAAATATGCCAATGGCAGAGGCGGAATTTTTTGTGGTGTGGCGACGTTCTTTACGCCAATTCCTTTATCAAAATAATCACGTTTGATGCGCGGCACGATGTCGTGGGTATATTGCCAATATTTGTCTTGGTCGGCGGCGCAAAAGGCAGCGTGAGCACCAGTTTCTGTGTTGTCGGTGACTTCTTTGAGTAGTGTCACCACGCGGTGTTCGTAGCGAACTTTACCTGATTTGATGTACTCATTTTTGAAGAAATCAGCGTTGGTGGCCGCCTCAACTTCTGCACAGAACGAGCAGAAATAATCAGTATAATCAACAAATACATGCTTGGCCTCGGCAGAGCCTTGCGACATTTTTTCATTCCATGGTTTGCCGTCACCAACGTGGCGATTTGGTGGACGATTAACGATGCCGTAGATAAACAAGGCGACGATTGCCGTGATCAAAATACCTGAAATAACCCAAATGATTGCTACACCCGCTGATTTTTGTCGATTCATAGTTCCTCCTGTTTTGCTAATTCGGTATACATAAAGGCGATTTGTCCAGACTTGTAGAGTGAAAAGAGGCTTAACAGCAGGGCTAACATCAGGACGATGGTGCCAGCGACGGTGGCGGCAGTGGCAGCGGCAGCACCTGAGAAGAACACGGCAACGAGCGGCAGAATGAGTGAGGTGCCGCAGGGAACGCAGCCCAGCCCGATGGCAGCAGCCACAGAGGCCAAGCCGCTGAGTCCGACTTGTCTGGTGACCGACTGTTCATTGCGCTTATTTTTCTTGGCAGTGAAAATGACGACGGTAATTGACAGTCCTTGGAGGAGTGACACCACAAGGAGCAATGCACCATTTAGTGAGCTGAATCCCTGTTTGAATATATCAATGAACATGGTTCCGATAAGGGAGATTTTGTCTAATACTGGTAGTCGCGACATCATCAGTGGGCCGTAAAAATTGGCATTGATGGCAAAGAAAATAATGAGTGCAAACAGCAACGATAAAACAACCGCTAGCAGTAAGTATTGTGGCAAGCTGAGAATTTTGCCAATTCCCGACAGAGCTGACTTAACCGATCGCCGTTTACGGTATACCCGGCAAAACTGTGCCATGAACCTATTATACGCTAAAATTGAATAATAGTCTGTATTCTGGCGAGGTGGGCTACTGGTCGTGGCGGTTTGGTGGGGTGAGCTATCTGTGATGGGGCGGATGCTGTGTCAATAGGGTGAATGGACGTTGTAATAGCAACTATACACCGAGTGTATAAAACTCTTGCAATAACTAAACACTGGGTGTATAGTAAGAGTATGAGCGTTCAATATACACTGTTAGGTTTTTTAGCGGAAGAGTCAAATTACGGCTATGAGTTGAAGAAAAAATATGACGGCTATTTTGGTAAAGATAAGCCAATTTTAACTGGTCAGATATATTCAACCCTGGCGCGGCTCAAACGCGACAACAAGGTTAAAGAAATTACTGATACTAGCGAATCAGGCGGACCAGACAGAGTTCGATATGAGATTACCGATGAGGGCAAGCGGGATTTGCAAGCGTGGCTGGAATCACCAGAGGCGCCGTCACCGCAGCTGCAAGCGACGATGTATATCAAAGCGGTGCTGGCGATTCTGAAGGACGGCGATGCGTCACCATATCTGGATAACCAACGGCAGGCGCACATCCAGCGAATGCGCGAGCTGACAGCGCAGCGGCGCGATAGTAGCTTGTCGGATATGCTGCTGATCGACCATGCGCTGTATCATTTGGAGGCGGATTTGCGCTGGATTGAATTAACTATTTCGCGGTTAACGCGGCTAAAGGAGGAAATTTTGCATGATCAAACCAATAATTAGCGCTAAAAATATTAAGAAGTCGTTCGGGCAAACGCATGCGCTGCGCGGCGTCAGCCTGGATGTCGAGGCGGGCGAGGTGCTGGCGATTATGGGTCCGTCAGGTTCTGGTAAGTCGACGCTGCTGCATAGCTTGGCGGCGATTACCAAGGTTGATAGCGGCGAGATTGATTTCGACGGACGGCGGATCGACAAACTGAGCGATGATCAGCGCAGTATTTTACGGCGCACTAGCTTTGGTTTTGTCTTTCAGTTCGGACAGTTGGTGCCAGAGCTGACAGCGCTGGATAATGTGGCGCTGCCGCTGCTACTGAACGGTGTCAAGCGTAAAGAAGCCTATCAGCAGGCGAAAACATGGCTGAATAAGGTTGAGCTGGCGAGTAAAGCTGACAGTATGCTCGGTGAATTATCGGGCGGACAAATGCAGCGCGTGGCGATCGCTCGGGCGATGGTGATTGAGCCAAAAGTGCTGTTCGCTGATGAGCCGACTGGTTCGCTGGACAGTCTGAATTCAGAGAGAGTTATGGAGCTATTCATCAAAACCGCCAAAGAGCACGGCACAACAGTCATCATGGTGACGCACGAACCGACGATTGCTGCTTATGCTGATCGGGAAATTATTGTTCGCGACGGGCAGATTTCTGGTGTTGATATAGCGGTAAATACATCAAGCAAACCCGGTAAAACCAATGCGGGGGCTGTCAAATGAGTGTCAGTTGGATGTTATTAAAAAAGTCTGGTCGCCAGTCATTCGCGCGTCTGGGCTTGACTACGGCGGCGGTGGCACTGGGGATCGTACTGGTGTGCTACTTTACGGCTGGTGTCAACGGTCTAATGGGGCGTGCTAGTGGACTAGCAATTAATACGGCGGCGTATCAGGCAGCCCGCGGTGTAGCCGAACAAAAACCGATTGCTGGTGTCGAGCCGCTGAAAGTTGGCGGTACCCGGCGCGGTGATGCGTCAAAATGGCGCGGTCAATATATCCAGTATTACTCGATGTACGGTACGGCTAAATCGCCGCAGTTTGCCAAACTAAAAACTCCGCGTCCTGGCGAATATTACTTATCAAAAGCGTTGGCTGATGCGGTTGCTGAATACCCAGAGGATAATATCTTGGCGCGTTTTGGTAAAAATACCAAATACCTCGGCGTAATTCCTAGCGAATATACCGCCAGTCCGGATGCGCTGATGATAGTGCGCGGTGCTAGCGCCGAGGAAGTGGCCGAGAGCGATGCTTTTACCAAATCTCAGGGGCAGCCATCATACTTTGCTGACGTTTATCGGACGGACGCTAACGGATTAAAATCGGATGCTAAAATAGACCCGGTTGCCGTCATCGTATTTAGTGTCGGCGGGACAATCTTACTGTTCCCGATTGTTATTTTCGTATCGGTAGCAACACAGCTGGGCGCGGCGCAACGCGAGAAACGTTATGCTGCTTTGCGGCTGATCGGTGCGACTAAGCGGCAGGTGGCACGGATATTGATGCTGGAGTCGCTGTTGGCGTCGGTGGTTGGCGTGATTATCGGGCTAGGCACGTTCTGGCTGTTGCAAGCGCCGCTGCAGGATTTCAAGATGGACGGTATGCGGTTTAATCCTGGCGATTTGGTGTTAACTGGCACGCAATACGCGTTGATTATCGGTCTGACGCTGGGGTTGACGATGTTTGTCAACTGGCGGCGGATGCGCCGGGCGCAGATTTCGCCGCTAGGTGTGTCGCGTTCGGTTGAAAAGGTGAAGAAATTGCGCGCTTGGCGGGCGCTGGTACCGGCACTTGGTATCGCGTTCTTTGCGTGGCTGTCGTCAAAGCCGGGACGGGATTGGCTGGACGCTAACAAAGAATCGGCTATACCGATGCTGTTATTGACTGCAGCACTGCTGCTGGTGATGTTTGGGCTGATTTTGGCTGGCGGCTGGCTGACCAATAAGCTGTCGCTGCTGGCAGCGCGCTGGGCTAATAACGGCTCAATGTTGATTGCCGGTAAGCGTACGGCGGTGCACTCGCGAACGGTTTTCCGCAGTGTTAGCGGCGTGGTGCTGGCGCTGTTTGCGGGTAGCTTTTACTTGACGGCGACCAGCGGTATCGAGGGCTTAAATGCTCAGGCTGTCAAAGATAACGGTTTTTCACAATTAAAGCGCGGCACGGCAATTGTCATCGGTCGGTCGCTGCCTGGCGATATGGCGAAGCAGCTGCAGCAGAAGTCTTACATCACGTCGGTGGCGACGATTTATCCGCGCGAGGACGGCGACGCGATTCGCTGCCAGGATTTGGCGGCGTACACCGAGCACACGTGCCCAAATAACGCCCAGCCTGACCAGTTTGCGCTGTTGAATTTTGACGCGCCAGTGGTAAAAAACGTATCGTTGATTAACAACAAGGTTAATACGAACGGCGTGAAAGAATATTTGGTGACATTGAAGTCAGACAATGACATCGAGAAGCTGCGCACCCTGGTGACAGCGAAAGCTAATCAGTACGATTTGACATACGCGGTGAGCGGTACTGATGCCAAGAAGCCGCATATCAATCCGACGATCCGCGAGTTTGCCGACCTGGCCTATGTTGGTATTGGCGTGACACTGTTCGTGGCGGTGGCGAGCTTGATCGTTTCGACGATTGGCGGGCTGATGGAGCGTCGTCGCTCGCTATACACTTTGCGGCTGGGCGGTATGCGTCTCATTCAACTGAAACGCTTGGTGATGGTTGAGTCGGTGGCGCCACTACTGATTACTTCTCTTCTATCGTGCAGTATTGGTGTTTGGACGGGGGCGGTATTTACGAAAATGTTCTCGACGACGCTGAAGCCGGTGTTAACACCAACCTACTTTGCCATCGTTGGTATCGGCCTGGCGGCAGCTATCATTGGTATTTACTTGATCCTGCCGATGGTTGATAAACTGACGCGGGCAGAGGCTAACCAGACCGAGTAGTGTGCCTCGGTCTGAGGGCTGTCTCATCAAAAGCGTTCCGGTTGATGGCTGGGACGCTTTTTCTTGCGCTGCCATTGAACGAGACTTTCGGACGTTTGCAGTCAAATGCGGCCGTACGACGATGGGGGGATGTTAATCAGGGAAATAGGTAAAAATTAATTATTGTTTTTGGAACTTCACGCGGTCGTTAATTATATTCACTTTTACTGTCTCGCCGTCATGAATTTGCCCGTCGATGAGTTCCAGCGCCAGCGGGTCAAGCACTCGCTTTTGTACCAAGCGCTTCAGCGGGCGGGCGCCAAAGGCCGGGTCATAGCCATCTCGGGCTAGCATGTCGCGAATGCTGTCGTCAAATTCTAGTGTGATGTCGCGGCTGTCTTTGACTTGGCGGGCAACGCGCTTCAGTTGGACATCGACAATTGCTCGCATGACCTCTGGTCGAATGCGGTTGAAGATGACAATGTCATCGATACGGTTGAGGAATTCCGGGCGGAAGTGCTGCCTGAGCACCTCAAGCATTTGGTTATCCAGTGCCGACAAATCGTCGCCAGAAAAATCCATGATTGTCTGCGAGCCGATATTGCTGGTCATGATGATAACCGTGTTGGAAAAATCGACTGTTCGCCCCTGGCCATCGGTCAGGCGGCCGTCGTCGAGCACCTGGAGGAGCACATTAAAGACGTCGGGGTGGGCCTTCTCGATTTCGTCAAACAGTACCACGCTGTAGGGGCGGCGGCGCACCGCTTCGGTGAGTTGCCCGCCTTGGTCGTAGCCGACATAGCCTGGCGGCGAACCAATCAGCCGGGCCACGGCGTGCCGCTCCATATATTCGCTCATATCGATACGGATCATGGCGTGCTCGTCGTCGAATAATTCGCGGCACAGGCTGCGGGCTACCTCTGTTTTGCCCACGCCTGTCGGGCCGAGGAAGAGGAAGGAACCGATTGGTCGATTGGTATCACTGAGGCCAGCACGCGAGCGGCGGATGGCACTGGCTACCGCGGCGATGGCTTTGTCTTGACCAATCACTTGCGTGCTAATATGCTCCTCCAATTTGGCTAGTTTGCTGGATTCGGTCTCAATCAGCCGCTCCACCGGAATGCCCGTCCAGCGCGCCACCACGCCGGCGATGTCATCAGGGGTCACCTCCTCGCGTAGCAAGCGGTCAGCTGGCGGGATGGCAGCCAGTTCTTGGCGGGCGGCGCTCAGCTTTTTCTCCAGTTCTGGCAGGTCGCCGTATTTGATGCGGCTGGCGGTGGCGAGATCCGCGTCGCGCTCGGCGATTTCTAGTTGCGAGCGCAAACTATCCATTTTTTCAGTAGCGGTATTGACGGTCTGGAGAATGTCTTTTTCGTGCTGCCATTTATTGTCAATCACCTCGGCCTGAGTCCGAAGGTCGGCGATTTGCTGCTTGATTTCGTCTGTGCGGGCTTTGGCGTGGTCGGATTTATCTTTTTTCAGCGCGGCTTCTTCAATCTCCAGCTGCAAGCGGCGGTTATTCAGCCGATCGAGAGCAATCGGCACACTCTCCAGCTGCATCTTCAAAGCGCTGGTAGCTTCATCCAGGAGATCAACGGCCTTGTCAGGCAAAAAGCGATCAGGCAGATAACGGGTGGACAGCCGCGCCGCCGCCACGATGGCGTCGTCAGAAATTTTGACGCCGTGATGAACTTCGTACTTTTCCTTCAAACCGCGCAAAATCGCCACGGTATCGTCAAAACTCGGCTCGCCGACGTAAACTGGCTGAAAGCGCCGTTCCAGGGCTGCGTCTTTTTCGACATGCTGGCGATATTCCGCTAACGTCGTCGCGCCAATCATATGTAATTTACCGCGCGCTAGGGCGGGTTTGAGCATATTACCGGCGTCCATGCTGCCTTCGGTTTTGCCGGCACCGACCATGGTGTGAATTTCGTCAACGAACAAAATAATTTCGCCGGCGGCCTCTTCAACTTCTTTCAAAATTGCTTTGAGACGCTCTTCAAACTGGCCGCGAAAGCTCGCTCCAGCCAGTAAGCTAGAAATTTCCAAGGAAATCAGCCGCTTGTCTTTGATTGACGCTGGTACATCGCCTTTGACAATGCGCTGCGCCAGAGCCTCGACGATGGCGGTTTTACCGACGCCCGGCTCGCCGATGAGGACTGGATTATTTTTAGTGCGCCGGCTGAGGATTTGCATGGTGCGGCGAATTTCCTCATCGCGTCCGATGACTGGGTCGAGTTTATTTTCTCTGGCCAGCGCCGTGATATCGGTGCCGAATTTCTCCAGCGGCTGCTGTAATTCTTCTTGCATATTTGGTGGCATAGGTCCTCCTTTGATTTTTGGGCTTTTCTAAGTCCGTATTTATGTACGCCGCGGCGAGAGACAGAGCGGGGATAATTGATACGATTATCATAGCAAATTGGCACTCTCAGTGCAAGAGTGCTAGCCCAGACTACTGCTTGATAAACACACGTCTTATACGAGCAGCGCGGCGACGGCGACATTTCGCGTCTGATATAATAATGTTAGAATCATAGCGAAAGGGGTACTTCATGAACATTCTCGTTACTGGCGGTGCTGGGTATATCGGTAGCCACACCATCATTGAACTGCTGGCGTCGGGTCACGGCGTGGTGGTGGTTGATAATTTATCAAATTCATCTGCCGAGAGTTTGCGCCGAGTTGAGGAAATTACCGGCCAAGCGGTGCCGTTTTATGAGTTTGATCTGCGTGATCGGGCGCGGCTGGCGGAGTTATTTAAGTCTGAGGCAATTGACGCGGCAATTCATTTTGCGGGTCTGAAAGCCGTCGGCGAGTCGGTGGAAAAGGCGCTGCTCTATTATCAGAACAATTTGGAGAGCACCTTGACGCTGCTGGATGTCATGCAGGAATTTGACGTGAAAAAGCTGGTCTTTTCTAGCTCGGCAACAGTGTACGGCGACCCGGCGCGGCTGCCGATTACCGAGGATATGCCGCTGTCGGCGACTAATCCGTACGGCCAAACCAAGCTGATGATTGAACAAATTCTGCGCGATGTGGCGGCGACCAAGCAGGGTTGGCAGTTTACCTCGCTGCGCTATTTCAATCCCGTTGGTGCCCATCCGAGCGGCCGCATTGGCGAAGATCCGTCGGGCATCCCGAATAACTTGCTGCCGTTCGTATCGCAGGTGGCAGTCGGCAAGCGCGATCACTTAAGCGTGTTTGGCGACGATTATGACACGCCGGACGGCACGGGCGTGCGCGATTATATTCACGTGGTTGATTTGGCGCGGGCGCATGTGGCGGCGCTGGAACATTTGGGTGAGCCAGATGAGTATAAAGTGTATAACATCGGTACTGGTCGTGGTACGTCAGTGTTGGAATTAGTAAAAGCGTTTGAAACAGCGTCGGGCCGGGATATTCCATACCAAATCACGCCGCGCCGGCCGGGCGACATCGCCGCGTGTTATGCTGACCCGGGATTGGCAGAGACAGAGCTGGGCTGGCGAGCGGAATTGACGATTGAAGACGCCTGCCGTGACGCCTGGAACTGGCAGAGTAATAACCCGGATGGCTACGACGCATAAGGTGCTTTGTGCATAGCTAAATCCGATGGGGTGACTCGTCGGACCTTTGTGGGCAAGACGTGTTTATTTATGAACCACTCAAGATCCGCCGCTCATAGTAGGTTGAGCGTTTGGCGAGCTCAGCATTGAGCTGGTCGATGCCGCCAAATTGTTCGACCAGTGTCTGGCGATTTGAGAACAAATTAGTACCCAGCCCCATACGGTCACCATCTACCGTCACGCCCAGTGCCGCCAGGGTCGATGGATACATGTCAAAGGCAGCAAATTGGCGGTTAGTGGCGCGAGTTGGCTGGACGGCGGGGTTGATGAAGGTGTTATAGACAGTTCGTTGGTAGGGAGTACCGGCAATCTTCTCTTCGTAATATGGCGTCTGCATGCCGAGGTGGTCGCCGCTAATGATGATGGTGGTGTTGGCGTAAAATGGCTGTTGCTTGGCCCACTCGACGAAGGACGCGATTTGTTTGGAGGCGCAGGAATGAACATTGTCGTATTTTGCTGCAAATTGCTCCTTGCAAACATCTTTATCCATCCAGCCATCAGTGAAGTGCGTATCAACGGTCAGCATTTGCAGATTAAATGGCTTGTCGGACTTACTAAGGCGGGTGGCCTCGTCGCGGGCAAATTGAAAAAGCTTTTTATCTTCGTAGCCCCACCACACCTCGTAGTTTTGTGGGATTAAACCATGCTTTCGGGCATAGGTGAGGTCAATGATGTGGTAATCACCGTGTTGCTCCAGTAGTTTATCGCGCCCGCCGAAGGCTTTGTTTGAGCCCATGAGGAATGATTGGTTGTAGCCGGCTTTTTCAAGCACCTGCCCGAGGGTGTAAGCGCCCGGCAAGAATTTATTAAAATCACCCATGCCGTTGCGGTCGCGGTCACCGAACACCCCGCCGTCTTTGAGCGGCACGCCGGCGGACTGAGCGGTCATGCCGGCGACTGTCCATGTGGTACCGTGTGCAGGCAGGGCGCCGCCAAGGCCTGAGGCTTGGTGTGAGAATGAGGTGTTGGTTAGGGCTAATTTCTCCAACTCCGGGATGACTGATTTATCGCTCATGCCGCCGTTGGCTTTGGAGGCCGGTGTATTTTCCAGCGACTCGACGTAGATATAAATTAAGTTGCGTTTGGTACTAGGAAACGTCAATTTAACGCCGCGCGGATCGACATAATGCTGATCATAGATCTTTGACGACTGGGCGAGGGCGATGACGTAGGCGGGGATGCTGAAACTTTGAACTAACAGCGCTAGGCTGACCATGAATAGGCCGCCTGCGTAATAGGCTTGGTGACGCAAGCGGAGCGGTCGTTTTTTCCAGCGTAGCTTCAAGATGATCGGTAGTAATAAAATGATGAGCAGCCCAATGACGTAGGGGATATTTTCCCAGACGGCTGAGGTAAAGCTGCTAGACTGCCCACCCGCCAGGCCGTTCTTGAAATAAAATAAAATCTCGTCAATTTTGGCGTCACGAAATTGCACAATTTTATAGCGGCTAGCGACAAAGAAAACGGTGCTACATAGTAATAGCAAGACGATGGCCACGCGAATGATAATGCGGTTGTTGGCGCCGCGGCCAGACGGAGAGGTGCTCATAATAATATTATACAACTTTTGGCTGGGTACGTGGGCTGGTTTGGGGGCTTATCATTTCTTCTCAAAGCGCGTATACTAAATAAGCATGAACAGAACGAAAACGCGACGCCGTGGGTTTGGCATTAGTTGGGGGATAGGCCTGGGGCTGTTTGTGGCGTTGATTGGCTTTATGGCGTTTGATATTTTGCAGCGCGAAGGTGGATTTGGTAAAAGTAATGATGTGTTGGTGATGGGCACCAACGCTGGATTCAAGCCGTTTGAGTACAAACAAGGCAATGAAGTTGTTGGCTTTGATGTTGATTTGGCAAAGGAAATTGCCCGCAGCGTGAATAAAGAGCTAAAGATTGAAGACATGGCGTTTGACGGATTGCTGCCAGCGCTGGAATCAGGGCAAATTGACATGGCGGTGGCTGGCATGTCGGTGACGCCAGAGCGTGCCAAAAATGCGTTATTTTCTGAGCCGTATTATTCAGCCTCGCAGCGGATCATTGTCAAAAAAGGCAGTCCAATTCGTAATAGACATCAACTGACGGGCAAGAAAATTGGTGTGCAGCTGGGCACGACAGGCGATACGCTGGCTGGAAAAATTACTGGCGCCAAAGTGTCACAATTCCCAACCGCGCCAAGTGTGTTGACAGAGCTCAATGCTGGCGGCGTCGAGGCGGTTATTTTGGATGATGCGCCCGCGGCTCAATACACGACTGGCTTTCCAGACCTAGAAATTTTGCCGGGTGAGTTGTCGAGCGAGCACTATGCGATTGCCATCAAAAACAATAATCACGACTTGCTAAAAAAAGTTAACCGAGTGCTGGCGGAGATGAAAAAGGACGGCCGGTACGACAATCTTATCCGCAAGCATTTTGGCGTCGCAGCGCTTGAGTCGATGAAGAAAAAGGAGCTTGAACCATGAATTTCCTGGAAGTGATCTTTGGCGACGGTCGGTGGCTATATTTGTGGCACGGTCTAGAGGTAACCTTGGTATTGACTGTTTTATCGCTGCTACTCGGTACGGCCATCGGTGTCATTATCGCTCTTTTGCGAACCTCGGACGTGCGGCCATTCAAGCTGTTGGGGCGCTTCTCGTGGGCCAAAGGACTGAGCCGCTGGAATCCGCTGGCGTGGATTGGGAAAGTGTATGTCGACATCATTCGAGGTACGCCGCTGCTGGTTCAGCTGTTGATTATGTACTACGTCGTTTTTGGCTCATATCAATTCATGCCGAAGATTTTTGTGGCAGCAATTGCCTTTGGTATCAATAGCGGTGCGTACATTGGCGAGATTATCCGCGGCGGTATCGAAAGTGTCGACAAGGGGCAAATGGAAGCGGCTCGTTCACTGGGATTCAGCCGCTGGCAGGCCATGCGTTTGGTGATTTTGCCACAAGCGCTCAAAAATTCGTTGCCGGCGCTGATCAGCGAATTCATCGCTCTGTTGAAAGAAACCTCAGTGGTCGGCTGGATTGGGCTGAATGATATCATGCGCGGTGCTGATAATATTCGTTTTCAAACCGCCACGGCGTTTCAGTCATTGTTTGCCGCAGCGGTGATGTATTTGGCGTTGACTGCGATATTTACCCGCGTGATGACCCGAGTAGAGAGGAGATTGAAAGATGGCAGTGAATAAGCTAAAGGAAGTGGTGCGGCCGAGCACTGAGCGCCCAGCGATCATCACGGTAGCTAACCTCAAAAAGCAGTTTGGCAGTAACCGCGTGCTCAGGGATATTGATGTTGAAATTCATGAAGGCGAAGTGGTCGTGGTTGTTGGTTCAAGTGGTTCTGGTAAGTCAACCTTTTTGCGCTGCTTGAATTTGCTAGAGACGCCGACGGGCGGGCGCATTGTCATCGACGGTGTGGAAACGACAGCGCCAAAAGTCGACCTGAACGCCCTGCGCCAAAAAGTTGGTATGGTGTTTCAATCATTCAATCTGTTCCCGAACTTGAGCGTGCTGGATAATATCAAACTAGCACCGCGGAAATTACGCAAACTGTCTGACCGGGCGGCGACTCGTTTGGCAAAGAAATTGCTGGCGGACGTGGGATTGGCGGACAAAGCCGGGGCTTTTCCTTCGCAGCTCTCAGGCGGGCAAAAGCAGCGCGTGGCTATCGCGAGAGCCCTAGCCATGGAGCCAGACATCATGTTATTTGATGAGCCAACTTCGGCGCTTGATCCAGAGATGATTGGCGAGGTACTGGATGTGATTCGTGAGGTTGCCGCCAAAGGTATGACCATGGTCATCGTCACGCATGAAATGAAGTTTGCGCGCGAAGTGGCTACGCGGATGATTTTCCTGGACAAGGGTGAGATCATTGAAAATGGTCCGCCAGAGCAGGTGATGGATCATCCGGTGACTGAGCGGGCGCGGAAGTTTTTTGGCGTCAAGGGTAACTAACAGGAGGTCCAGATGAAACATGCGAAAACAGCCAAGAACTATACCACATGTATGCTTCTTGTCGCGGTAATTGTTGGCATCATTGCCATCGTTATATGTGGTTGGTATATCTGGTCGCGTTCGCACGTGCCAGCGTCACCGCAGCCATCAGACGCTGCTCGCTTTAAGGCTGCGTATTCTCGCGTGGTGAATGACAATCGCTTCGTCTTTGCTTCGGCTGGTGAGGTTTTGGAGAAATTTGAATCAGGCAGCGGCTTGATTTTCCTTGGCTTTCAGCAGTGTCCGTGGTGTCAGCAGCTGGCGCCACTAGTTGACGATGCCGCCAAAGCCGAAGGGTTGGACAAGATTTACTATCTGGACATTCGCCATGCCCGCGAAACCAATGATGATACCTACAAAAAATTAGTTGAGAAGTTAAAGCCTCATCTTCGCACCGATGAGAACGGACAACCGCGAGTGTATGTTCCTGACGTGACGGCGCTGAAGGACGGCCGTGTCGTTGGTCATTTCCTCCAGGAGACTACCGCTGACGGCGAAAAGGCTACACCTGATACCTATTGGACAAAAGAACGCCGCGCTCGGGCGGTCGAGCAGCTGAGGCAGATGATTCGGGCCATGCGGTAGTATGATATAGCTATTTTCAAAATAATAATTTTATGTTATAACACAAATATGGATACCGAGCGTGGAGCAGCATGTCGCCTTTTGGTTGAGACAACTAGAAGGCCGTTTTTGCCTGACATGTCAGAGCAAGTTGATCATATGTCCAGGGAGTTTTATCCAGAGCTTGATTTAGACAATAAACCATTGCTGTATGTTACACCGAACTTTCCCCCTGTCACTACAGCTGAGCCACACAGAGATTTATCACGTGAAGGCTCGTCTCGTAACGGAGCATTTACCGTAGATGTGAAAACAGTTAGTGGCTCCAAGGAAGAGTTTGCTATTAAGCGGCTTCCGCTGACAACTGCCCTTGCCGAGGTCGCCATGACCCAGTATGTTGGTACGCAGGGGCTGGCCCCCTTCTCAGTTCAAGCACTTATGATAACAGGGAAGCCCAGTGGTTCCAAGGACCGTTTGGCATGGATTATGACTCAATTCAATGGAAAAGCGGTCAACTTTGAGGGTCTTGCATGGCGTGAAATGAGCTCAGAGAATATCAAACAGCATTTAATGGATGCTCTTTTGGCATTATCTGCGTTGCATAAAATGCATATTGCTCACAAGGATGCCTTTATGCGTAATCTTGTCCGGCTGTCGGGTTCTGATGGTGATAATTCAGTGACTCGCTATATTGACTTTGAATATGCGAGGAGTTTTCGTGGTTATGTTGAGCAAGTTGATCGCGGTGAGGATATTCTTCGTGCGCAAGGATATATCAATAGATCAGTTCAAGGTGACCTCCGGTCGTTACTTATTGATGCTATATCAGTTTTGGCGAATCAGCTCAACCAGTCTCCAGCCGATAGGTGGAAGCTATTAGAAAAATGTCTGGGCAGTTACCGAGAAGTGGTGTCTGCGAGTGAAAATTCACCCGCACTTAAGGAGGCGGCTGTTCATGCAATAACCACCCTACAGCGCGACTATATGTAGCAAATTATTGGGGTGTTAGCTAAAATGGTACGTTAAGCACGATAGATTATCCGAAAACTGACTATAGTAAAATCTTTGGTAAATAGTCTCGGTGGGATTGTTACAATTCGCTCATCATCTGAACGTCGGTCGACTCATTAACCAGCCAGTTTAGGTCAACCTCCGTTAGGTAACGTGGTAAAATCCGCGTGGTTTTTGGATCGACAAAGCCGCACTCCGCTACTTCCTCGACGCCGTGCGATGTTTGTTCCAGATTGATGTGCTGGTAATCACGCCAGTTGGTGATGGAAAAGAAAAACTCGAGCTGCTCGGTAATGCCGTGTTTAGACGAGGGGTTGGTGTCGGTGAATTGTTGTATAAATAACAACTTACCAATTTCTGGTTTGACTCCTGTTTCTTCAATCATCTCCCGATGCAAACCGTCCAGCAAACTTTCGCCCATCTCCAAACCGCCGCCCGGTACACACCAAAACTCTCGCCCCGCGTCGTTATTGGCGGTCAATTGTTGGCAAAAAAGCTCGCCCTGATCGTTGATAATAATTCCGCGTACATTAACTCGTCGCTGCATATAACCTCCTTTGCTTTTATACTCGCCAGAGGTTCTCGTTAGTGAACATACGCTTTAAATAATTCCCATGGTCGGGGTGACTGGATTTGAACCAGCGACCTCACCGTCCCGAACGGTGCGCGCTACCAAGCTGCGCCACACCCCGACGCTAAAAATAGTATAAGCCGAGCGGGTAATTTTGTCCAATCGGGTTAGTGTTGGGTATTTGAGATGATGAAGTGATGGCAACATTATCGGACGAGGCAAACACAACGAACTACTGAAGCAAGACTGATTCTGCGCTAATTTTTGTAATAGTCAGTTTACTGAGCGATTGCTGAATATTGATTGGGTTTAACTCTCAGGCCTACAAAGGTACAATGTGTAGAGATAAGAGGGTTGTATATGTCAAGAGAATACGTCAATAACCACTATGTACCACAATGGTATCAAAAACGATTTATCCCTCATGGGCAGATTGATAACGAGCTATTTTATCGCAATTTAAAGCCCACGCCATTCATCGATCCACAGGGAGTATCTCGTCCATCACGAGCCGTCAAAAAACAGGGGACTCGTCTCTGTTTTAAGGAGGACGATTTGTACGCGAGATGGTTTAATGGAGTTAAGTATAACGATATTGAACAAATATTTTTTGGAAATATCGATAATTATGGCAGGAAGGCTGTCGACTTCTTTGCTAAATATGATCACCAAAACCCTAACTGGGATGACAACATGTTTAGGGATTTTATGTTGTATGTGAGTACACAAAAATTAAGGACTCCAAAAGGTCTCGGCTGGTTAGCAGAGCAGGTAGGATCAGATGATAAGAACACCGTATTGAGGCATATGATGCAGCTTCGGCAACTTTATGGTTCAATCTGGACGGAGTGTGTTTGGCAAATTGCTAATGCAGATCAATCAGATACTAAATTCATAGTCTCTGATCATCCTGTCACGGTGTATAATCGTTTTCTTGGCCCAAGAAACAGACAGTGCCGTGGTTTTAATGATCCAGATATAACACTTCATGCTAGCCATACTTTGTTTCCGCTCTCTCTTGATGAAGTCCTAATACTAACTAATTTATCTTGGGTGCGTAATCCGTATCAGTCTGGTGTTGGTCGACGACCCAATCCGAATCCTTTACGACCAGCGATATTTAAGTATCTCGATATTCAAACGCATCGATGCCTTAGCGAGCAGGAAGTTCGTGAAATAAACTTTATAATTAAAAGTCGTGCATTTCAGTACATTGCTGCTGGCAAAGAGGAGTGGCTGTACCCTGAAAAGTTTGTATCAAAGTCGGATTGGAATAAATATGGTAATGGCCTTTTGCTCATGCCAGACCCCCGCGGCGTTAGTTATCAATCAGAAACTATCATCGGTTTTAAGGACAACACTTATGATGCTTTTGATGAGTATGGGCGTAAACCATGGGAACAGGGCTACAGTGGGCATAATAAATCTGTGGGGGATGATTTTGCCACTTTTCAACGGTTTAAAGGAGATTTTGCATACTTGTTTGGGCCGAAACGTCGTGGGCGAGCAGCAAGTTTTAGTGGAGACTTGGATAATGAAGAAGATGATGCCAAATATCACAATTCCCATTTGAAATGTGCTAGTAAAAAATATCAGAGAAAAATGAAATCTAAAATAATAAAACCATAATATTCCTAGAATTAATTAAATCACGAGCCCCGCCGCAAAATATCCAACACGCCAAACTTTCCAGTCAGCACGGCTTGGCTAATGATGTACGGCGTGAGGGCGGCGATGAGTTCTTTGGGCTTGGTGTCGCTTGGTAAATCTAACGTCGTGTCCAGCGCGTACACATAAAATTGATAACGGTGCGTGCCAAATGGCGGTTGCGGCCCGCCCCAGCCAGGAAGGCCCCAGCTCGTAACACCTTCGACGGCGCCCGCGGGTAGCGATTCGCCAGTGATTTCAGTGGTTTTGCTCGGTAAATTCCAAGCCGTCCAATGGTAAAATCCATCGCGCCCAGGCGCGTCAGGGTCGTGGCAGACGATTGCCAGACTTTCGGCGTCTGTTGGTGCGTCGCTGATCTCGAGTGGCGGACGTTGATTACCGCCGAGCTTGGAGTAAATTTTTGGTATTTTAGCGTTTTCGGCGAACGCAGAGCTAGCAATTTTCATACTATGATTTTAGCATGAAGAGAATGGTATACTAATAGTAGCAATGATCACCGACCAACTTCTCTCCAAATGCCCCATCATCTCCGATCAAGTTGACGCCAAAGAACTCGGCGTCTTGCTACGAGAATTGGAAAAGGTGCTGCAAAGCGGAGCGGTAGGAAACATCGTCGAGTTTGGCTGTTACGTTGGCACGACTAGTTTGTTCATTCGGCGGCTGCTGGACGCCTATAATTTTACCGGTGAGTTTCATGTTTACGATTCGTTTATGGGCTTGCCAGAAAAAACTCAGCTAGACAGCAGCGCTGCGGGTGAGCAGTTCAAGGCGGGTGAACTGTTGGCGCCGCGTAAAACCTTCATTCAGAATTTCAAAAAAGCAGGACTAAAACTGCCGATCATCCACAAGGGCTGGTTCGCTGATCTTACCGTCGATGACACACCAGAAGGCATCATCTTTGCGTTTTTTGACGGTGATTTTTATGAGTCAATTGCTGATTCGTTTCGCCTGTGCGACGGCAAGTTTCAGAAAAGAGCGACCATCATCGTTGATGACTATGCTAATGAAGCCTTGCCGGGCGCGGTGCGGGCAGTCGATGAGTGGCTGGGGCGCCACCCGGCCCAGGTGACAGTCGAGTCGTCGCTAGCCATCATTCGGCAGTGAGCTAGCCCCTGAATGATACTTGTGTTCTGTTTAGTATATGCTATATTATTAGTATAACCATAAACAAAAAGGGGATGGGGGTATGGATCCATTACATATTACATCAGAAATTGGCCGACTCAAGGCGGTGCTGTTGCATCGTCCGGGCGAAGAATTAGAAAACTTAACACCAGACTACTTGACTGATCTGCTGTTTGACGACATTCCGTATTTGCAGGTCGCCCAAAAGGAGCATGATGCGTTTGCTCAGGTGCTGCGTGATCATGGTGTCGAGGTGTTGTATCTCGATCAGCTGGTGACCGAGGCGCTATATACTGATCAATTACGTGAGCAGTTTGTTGATGAAATGTTGGCAAATTCGAAGCAAGGCTCGCGCCGCGTCACCAGAGTGCTGCGCCAGTTCCTGCTGGACCTACCAACGAACGCGATGGTGCGTAAAATTATGGCCGGTGTGCGCAAGGATGAGATTACGCTGCCGCCAGATCAGCACCAGCAATTGCATAATATGATCGAGAAAAATCACTATCCATTCTATCTCGATCCGATGCCAAATCTGTACTTTACCCGCGACCCGGCTGCAACCATCGGCCATGGTCTGACGATCAACAAGATGCACTGGCCAGCTCGTCGCCGCGAATCGCTGTTCATGCGCTATATCATTGATCATCATCCACGGTTTGCCGGCAAGAATGTGCCGGTGTGGTATGATCGTCACGAAAAGTTCTCAATTGAAGGTGGTGACGAGCTAGTGTTGAGCAGTGAAGTGATGGCCATCGGCGTATCGGAGCGCACCACGGCTGAGGCGATTGAAAAGATGGCGACGAAACTGTTTGCTGGCTCTGGCTTTAAGAAAGTCGTTGCCATGGAGATTCCAAAGTCGCACGCCTTTATGCACCTGGATACGGTGTTTACTATGATTGATCGGGACAAGTTTACCATTCATCCAGAAATCCGCGATCGTGGCGGCAAGATGAATTGTTTCATATTGGAAAAGGTTGAGGGGCAGCCGTTCCCACGCATTACGCATGAGACGGATCTCGAGCATGTCTTGCGAGTGGCCTTGGGTCTGCCGAGCGTTACCCTGATTGAATGTGGCGGCGGCGATCCGATCGCAGCAGCCCGCGAGCAGTGGAACGACGGCTCCAATACCTTGGCGATTGCGCCGGGCGTGGTGGTGACGTATGATCGCAACTACGTCACCAACCAAAAACTGCGCGAGCATGGCGTTGAAGTTATCGAAGTCAGTGGTGCTGAGCTTGGCCGCGGCCGTGGTGGTCCGCGCTGTATGAGCATGCCGCTAGTAAGGGAGGATGTATAAATGGCACAAAGTTTGAAAGGGCGATCATTCCTAACACTGGGTGATTTTACTGCGGGTGACATTCGGTTGCTACTAACGACGGCGAATGAGTATAAGCGGATGAAGTACGCTGGTACGCCGCATCGGATTCATGAGGGCAAGAACATTGCGTTATTGTTTGAGAAGACCTCGACCAGGACGCGCTGTGCCTTTACAGTGGCGGCCAACGACCTCGGTATCGCGCCGGAATATCTCGGTAAAGACGATATTCAGCTTGGCAAGAAAGAGACGGTTGAGGACACCGCCAAGGTGCTGGGCCGGATGTTTGATGGTATTGAGTTTCGCGGTTTTGCGCATAAAACAGTAGAAGATTTGGCGAAGCACGCCGGCGTGCCGGTGTGGAACGGATTGACTGATAAGTTCCATCCAACACAGATTCTAGCCGACTTTATGACTATCGAGGAGCACCTCGGTCGGCTGCACGGTGTCAAGCTGGTGTTTGTCGGCGACGGCCGCAATAATATGGCTAATAGTTTGCTGCTCGGCTCGGCAATCATGGGGCTGGACTTTCGGATTTTAGCGCCGCGTGAATTGTTCCCTGAAGAGGGCCTTGTCCATCACGCGCATGAGCTAGCGCACCAGAACCACGGGCGGATTACTATCACTGATAATTTTGAGGAAGCCTTGCGCGGTGCCGATGTCATTTACACCGATGTTTGGGTGTCGATGGGCGAAGAGGATAAGTTCGCCGAGCGCATCAATCAGCTGCGTCACTTCCAGGTTAATCGTGACATGCTGAACCTCACCGGCAATCCTGAAGTCAAGTTCATGCACTGCTTGCCGGCCTTTCATGATGCGTTGACCACGACCGGCCAGCACATCAGGGACGATTTCGGGCTAGAGGCGATGGAGGTGACGGATGACGTCTTCCGCTCGCCAAATTCGATCGTCTTTGACCAGGCGGAAAATCGTATGCATACCATCAAAGCGGTTATCGCTTTGACGCTGTAGATGTCTAATACAGGAGTAAAGGAGGCTCCGGACATGGTAGAAAAAATGAAAAAAATTAAGAAAAAGCTGCGCTCGCCCTCAGCCTTTACTGTGCTGTTTGTGGTGATTGCCTTGATGGCAGTCCTAACGTGGATTATCCCGTCTGGTGTGTACAACACAAAACCAGATCCAAATGATGCGGAAAAGACAGTGCGCATCGCTGGTACGTATAAACAGACTGATAAAGTCACTACTAAAAAAGCCGATGACGGCACCGAGACAACCACCGACTCCCGCCAAGGTTTGTGGGATGCAGCACTTGCGCCGATCAAGGGCATGAGCGAGAAACTCGACGTCATCGTCTTCGTGTTGATCCTTGGTGGCTTCCTCGGGGTGACGATGAAGACTGGCGCGCTGGATGCGACACTGGGTGCCATGCTGCGCAAGATGAAGGGCAAGGAGAAATGGCTCATCCCAATTCTCATGACGTTCTTCGCTATCGGTGGTACCACCTACGGCATGCAGGAAGAGGCAGTGGCGTTTTACGCGCTGGTGGTGCCGATCATGATGGCGGCTGGCTACAACGCCATGACCGCGGTGATGGTGATCGTGCTCGGTGGTGGCGTCGGTGTGCTTGGCTCGACCTTGAATCCATTTTCGACTGGTATCGCTGCCAAGTCGGCTGACGTGCCACTCGGTAATGTGTTGGGTCTCCAATCAATAATTTTGCTGCTCTGTTTGATTGCGGCTATCGTGTTCACCATGCGATATGCCTCAAAGGTAAAAGCTGGTAAGTATAAAGACGATGTTCGGTATAAGCCAGCCACCACCGCACTTGATATGAGCAACGTGCCAGAATTTACCGGTCCGCGTAAAGCAGTGATGGCGGTCTTTGGCATCACCTTCCTGCTGATGATTATCTCACTGATCCCGTGGGGCAACTGGGGGATCACGCTGTTTGCTGATATCCATAAATGGTTTGCAGGGCTACCGGTCGTTGGTGCTATCTTGGGTCTCGATCATGTTCTGCCGTTTGGTGAGTGGTACTTCAACGAGATCTCGACCCTGTTTCTGTTGTCAACCTTAGTCATCGCAGCGATTTATTATCGCCAATTCAAGAAAGAGGAAATCTTCGTTGTTGACACCTTCCTGAAGGGTACAGCCGATCTACTGAGTGTGGCGCTGATCATCGCAGTAGCAGCTGGTGTTGGCGTGGTGATGCAGAATGGTGCGATCCAAGACACCATCATCAGCTGGGGCGAATCTGCCCTGAAGGGTGCGGGTAGCTTTGTTGGTATTCTCGCCTATATCTTCTACTTGCCGATGAGCTTTATCATTCCGTCATCATCAGGTCTAGCGGCGGCAACTATGCCAGTCATCGCGCCAGTGGCCGACCTAGTCGGCTCCAGCAAGGAGATCATCGTTGTCGCATTTGCCGCGGCATCGGGTCTGTTGAATATGATGGCCCCAACCATTGCTTCATTGATGGGTGGTCTGGCCCTAGCCGGCGTGTCGTACCGTGCATGGTTGAAGCGCTCGATGCCAATCATGGTGGTCTTTGCGATAATTAGCCTCGTAGCTATCACGGTATACGGAGCCATCGCCTAATGAATCAGCAGCGAACTATTGTCGTCGCGCTTGGAGGTAACGCCCTGCAAAAGCAGGGCGAGGCCTCGTCTCAAGCGCAGCAGCGAGTGGCCGACGAAACCATCGCCCAGCTTCTGCCGCTAATTCAAGCTGGCCACCGCGTAGCCATTGTCCACGGCAATGGCCCGCAGGTCGGTAACATCGTCCTACACGAGGAAGCGATTAACACTGAGGCGGTGCCGAGCTTACCGCTGGAGGATTCTGGTGCGATGAGCCAGGGTCTCATTGGTTTTTGGCTGCAGCAAGCGATCCACGATGCGCTGGCGACTCGCGGTGCACATGATAAGTATGCAGTGAGCATCGTTACCCAGACGGTGGTTGATCAGGCTGATCCAGCATTTCAAAATCCAACCAAGCCGATCGGGCCATTCTATTCGGAAGAAGAGGCCAAGAAAGTGCAGGCTGAACGCGGCTATACAGTGCGCGAGGACTCGGGCCGTGGTTGGCGGCGCGTTGTGCCGTCACCGAAGCCTCAGGAAATTGTTGAGGCTCCCGTCATCAAGGCGCTGGTCGATGCCGGCGTGTTGGTAGTCTCGACTGGCGGCGGCGGCATCCCGGTGCTGCGTGACGCATCGGGTCAATTGAGCGGCGTGGCTGCAGTGATCGACAAGGATTTTGGAGCGGCCAAGCTGGCGGACACGCTCGGGGCGGATACATTGCTGATCCTAACCTCGGTTGATGCAGCTAAGGTCAATTTTGGTCAGCCGACGGAGCAGGCGCTTGGCGAAGTATCAGCCGAGGAGCTGCAGCAGCATATTGATGCTGGGCAGTTTGCGGCTGGCTCAATGCTACCGAAAACCCAGGCGGCGTTAAGTTTTGTGGCCGGTGCTTCGGGGCGCACGGCGATCATTACCTCGCTCGAAAAAACCGCTGACGCTATCAACGGTGCCGCTGGTACGCGCATCAAGAGTTAGCTCTCATATAAATAAACACTCAAAACCACCAGTCAGACAGCTCGGCTGGTGGTTTTCGATGATGGCCTCCGCAAGCTTATTGTCATCTAACCGGTACCAAAATATTTCAAATGAGCTATACTGAGTACATGATAGAATACCTGCATTCAACAGGCGAGGCGATCGCACCGATTCAGACATTGCGTAGCGGCAGTTGGCTGCGCTGCGAACGGCCAACCGAAGAGGAAGTGTCCGAGCTGCTAACGCTGGGGATGGACGAGGACATGATTAGTGACGCGCTTGATCCGCACGAGGTACCGCGTATTGAGTTTGATGATGAGTGGACGTACTTGATCGCCCGGCTGCCGGATACGGATGATGATTTTAATGATTTTACCACGCCAATTTTGTTCGGCATTCACAAAGAGTATGTGGTGACATTGTCGCGCGATAGTCTGGGTCGGCTGTGGCAGCCGTTTATCGACAAAACCAGAGTGCGGACATCGCGGCGGATTGAACTGGTGGTGGCGATGATTGAGGCGGTGTCAAGTCAGTACCAGCGGCGGGTGGCGACCATCAATCGTCAGATGCGGGCGGCGACTGACGATATTCACACCTTGCGGGCGCGTGATATCGTCACCTTGACCGAATATGAGCGCAAGTTAAATGATTACCTGGATGCCTTGCTGCCGATGAACTGGGCGATTGAGCGGCTGATCGCCAATCGCAGCTTGCGGCTCAAGGATGACGACAAGGATGACGTCGAAGATATTTCCATCGACCTTGAACAGGTAATTAGCCGTTGTAAATCGCTGCTGCGAACCATCACCAATGTGCGTGATAGCTACCGGGCGGTGATGGATACGCGGTTGAATGAGACGATTCGGCTGCTGACGGTGATCACGGTGGCGCTGACTATTCCGACGATGGTGGCCGGGCTGTATGGCATGAATGTGCCCTTGCCGGCCGCGGAGAGTCCGGTGACCTTTTGGGTGGTTATTGGCGGCAGCGCACTGGCAGCACTGGCGATTGGCTATTATTTTTTGAAGCGGCGCTGAGATCCTTGGGCGGGGATGGCGCTTGTGCTTACCATTGTTTTTAGGTATAATAAAACGACATGGACATCAAGAAACTAATTCACTTTTTTAAGGATAAATTAGCGCAGCTACCGGCTATGCGCGAGCTGCATGATCCTGAGAATTCGCGGTTCGTTGCCTGGTGGAGTGAGGTGATGGCGACTGGTGAGGAAATGGGCGACGCCTATATGCACCGAGTGATGCGGATCGAGTTTCTGCCGGCGATTGTTTCCGAAGGTGGGGATAATTCCGAGGAATTTGCTCAGGCCTATCAACGCGGCATGGACGAGGCGGAGGCCTTGATGCGGGCAACGATTGAAGGCCTGGAAAATCTCCAACGCAAAGCCGAAGCCGCCAAGCGCAGTCCCAAGCATGCTCACGAAGTGGTCTCGCCCTACGTTGCTCTCAGCGACGAGCAGGTCAAGCAAGTCACTCAGGCGATGCGCCTCGACCGGTATGATGGCCAGACGCAGCGGACGGTCAAGCGCCTCCTCGAGGAGCTCAAAAATGGTGGCACAAACAAGGATGCTATCGTTGACGCCGTAACGTGGCTGGCTGAGCAGCGGCCCGATGCATTGGTGGCGTTCCTGCTGGCGGCAAGTCACGCGGCGTAATGCGGCGACTCGGTTAGGCAGCGGCGATCCCGCATCAGACGGGCCAGGCTTATTCTGCTAGTACGCCATATCCCAGCAGCCCATTGTAGCGCTTGTCGTGGTTGGTGAATACGCGGATACGGTTCATTTCATTACCGCCGACGGTGGTCAGAACGCCGTCGTTATTTTTAAGGACGATGTTAGTATGGTCGCCAAACACCGGTGAATTGCGGTAAATTGCCACGTCGCCCGGCCGCGGTTGATAGCCAGAGTCGATGGGCTTGAATCGACCGGCCGCTTCGTAATATTCACGTAAGGTAAACGTTCCCGGGATGCGCCAGCCGCCAGTGTGCGGATTCTTTAGCGGCGCGCCCGCCTGCTGCATGATCCAGCTCACAAAATCGGCGCACCACGCTTCACGGACGCCCTGGCTGAACTTGGTGCCGGCGGATTGTGCTTCGAACTCGGTTTTGGCGAGGCTAATAATTTTTTGCCGAGTCGGATGTAAATTTGTGGTATCAATCTGCGGGAATGTCGCCTCGCCGTGCGATGGATCAATGCTACCGGCGGCTGCTAGCGAATGAAGTTTATGAGTAATTTTTGGCCAATACAGCGCACCGAGACTGATACAAACAGCGATTAATGGTATCAGCACCAGTGCAAATACGTACCGTTTCTTGAGGCGACTACGCGGCTGCGTGATGGAGAGGTGGGGCTTCTTTGGCATATGGTTAGTATAACGGTATCGTGTCGGCTTGGCTAGTCCTCCCGGGTTGCATACCCCACGCAGAGTGTTATAATGACTAACTAAAGATAGGCTGGCAGGGAGTCATTCTATCGCTAAGGTATGCGGTGCTAAAACAGAGCGCGGAAAGGAGTTTATATGGCTCAACCCAAACCAATCATAACAGTTGACCAACTCGTCAAAACGTACGATGACAAGAATGTTGTTGATAACGTATCATTTGAGGTCAAGAAAGACGAGATCTTTGGCATCCTTGGCCCGAATGGCGCCGGCAAGACGACGACGCTAGAGATGCTCGAGGCGCTCCGGCCGATTGATGGCGGCACGGCGACCATTGACGGGATTGATGTTGCTAAGCAGCCGAAGCACATTAAAAACATCATCGGCATCCAGCTACAATCGACAACGTTTTACGACAAGCTGACCTTGCGTGAACAATTGAAAATGTTTGCCAGCCTGTACGGACAAACGGTTGACGCTGACGCTCTGTTAGCCAAGGTGCAGCTAACTGACAAAGCCAAAAGCTACGTCGAGCAGCTTTCGGGCGGGCAAAAGCAGCGCTTCGCCATCGCTTCGACGCTGGTCAACAATCCGACAGTGCTGTTCCTCGATGAGCCGACCACTGGCCTTGACCCGCAGGCGCGCCGCAATCTCTGGGATTTGATCAAAGAGATTCGCGATGAAGGTATCACTATTGTGCTGACCACGCATTATATGGACGAGGCCGAACTGCTGTGCGACCGCTTGGCGATTATGGACAACGGTAAAATCATCACCATTGATACGCCGCATAATCTGATCCAGCAACTACTGGCGCGCGGCTTTAAGAAAAAGCAAGTTGTCGAGCAGGCCAATTTGGAGGATGTATTTATTGACTTAACAGGAAAGGCGATTCGGGATTAGTATGAAAAAATATTGGACTGGTGTATTCGGGCAAGTACGCGCCCAGCAAAAACGCTTTATCCGCGATAAAATGTCGCTGTTCTTTACCTTCCTGTTTCCGCTCATCTTCCTGTTGGTGTTCGGTTCGATTTTTAATAATCAATCGACCAGCTTTGACATCGCGATTATCAATAATTCGCAAACAGAATTTGCTAAAAACTTCGTCAAGGGCGCTAAGGATAATGCCAAAGACTCGATTCTTAAAATTAAAGACGTCAAGGATATGGACGAGGCCCGTGAGAAGATGAAGCGTTCGGAATTGAACGGTATTATTGAGCTGCCGAGAGATTTTGGCGAGGTTAAGGGCGAGGGCAGGGATGCTCGCCCGACTGGCACAATCAACGTACTGTACGCCAAAGGCTCCGAGCAAACTGGTAGTGCTCTGACAGCGGTGATGAACCAGATTGCCAATGAAATAAATAAGCATCTGGGCCAGCCAGAGGCACCGCTCAAGGCTGCGGGCAAAGCGGTCGGTGATGAGCAGCTGAAATCGTTTGACTATACATTTACAGGACTACTCGCCTTTAGTTTGATGAGTATGGGTATCTTTGGTTTAGCGAACCAAATGCCAGCCGAAAAGCAGCGCGGCTCCTATCGTCGTCTGCGTGCGGCGCCGTTTACTTCGGGCCAGCTGATTATTTCTATGGCGATTCACTACACGATTATTTCGCTGCTTAGCCTAACTATGATGGTTGTCGTTGGTATGTTGATGTTCCAGTTTAATATGCGCGGCGATTGGGGGCTCTTTGTCCTTATGGCGGTGCTGGCGGCCTTTATGATGGTAGGTATGGGTCTCATGATCGGTGGCTGGGCAAAGAATGAAAATCAGTCCGCACCGCTGAGCAACTTACTTTCGTTCCCGATGATGTTCTTGTCTGGTGCATTCTTCCCGCTGTACATGTTCCCAGAGTGGTTACGCGGTGCCGCCCAGTTTATCCCGATGACGCCGATTACTGATGGTTTCCGTTTAATCATGACTGAGCATGCCAGTTTTATCGAGGCTCTGCCGCAAATCGGTGCTGTCGCTGCCTGGACTCTCGTTATCTATGTCGCTGCGATTAAGCTGTTTAGGTGGGAATGAAATTTGAGAGTTGGCGGTAGGGTAGCTACCATTCCTGCTCTTATTCTGTTAATCTAGACTTAGTTCTATATGCTGTTAGCCACAAATCGAGTTCAGTGTAAAACTTCTCAGGATTACAACCGAAGAATTGATGTCGCAATCGCGACGAAATACGCTCATGTAGGGAATGCGGTTTGTAGATTCGCAGACGTTTGAGAGGTGCCATAGTTATCGTACTCGAAATTCCATCCCATTGAGCTATTGGTAAAATTGATACGAGTTTGTTATCAATTGATGGATCAATGTCGCAGACCGATCCATTAATAAATACACGAAGTATAGCGTGTCGCTCGTTTCGACATTGACGTAGTTTAAGAATACGATCAGGTATTGGTAAATCCTGCCAATTAAATACGCCAATTAACAACTGGCTTGCTATGTCAACTTTTTGTAATTCTCGCTGTAAATACACGCATTTTTGGTAGCATGACCACATCCCATTATTACCACTTGTTCCGTATGGCAAGTCGCGGATCTTCTCGAATAATATAACTGCTTTTTGCATATTCATAAGGCAAATGGTTGGGCTAATGCGCAGAATAATATTTTCATGGTGTATAATAGCACATATGAAGTGGCTTGATGATATTGTCGATCGGTTTCGAAATGTGGATAAAGAGGTGCTCGTTTCTTCGGGTGCGTCGCCGTCGGGGGTGTATCATGTGGGGCATTTGCGCGAAATCGTTATCGCTGACGCCGTAGTGCGGGCGCTGAAGCAAGCAGGCATTCGGGCGCGCCACGTTCACGTTTCAGACAACCTCGACGCCTTTCGTAAGGTGCCGGTCAATCTGCCGGCCAGTTACGAGCAGTACTTGGGTATGCCGCTCTGTATGGTACCATCACCAGATGATCAATATGATTCATGGGGAGATTTTTGCCTGAAGCCATTCCTCGATAGCGCCGATAAAATTGGCGTCACTATGGACGTGGTCTATGCCAGCGATAAATATCGCAGCGGCTTCTTTGTGCCGGCCATCGAGCGCTCTCTGAGTCGCATCGACAAAGCTAAGTCAGCCATACAGGAGGTGTCGGGTCGGCAGTTGGATGATCAATGGTCGCCGATTCAGATTATGGAACATGGTCGTCTTAAAAATCGTCAGTTTGTCAGAATGGATAGCGATACAAAAACAATTATCTATCGTAGCCATGACGGCTCGGAGAATACGGTTCGGTATGACGACGGGCAAGTAAAGTTGGATTGGCGGCTGGACTGGCCGGGGCGGTGGTGGCTGCTCGGCGTTGATGTTGAGCCGTTTGGCCGTGATCACGCCACGAAGGGCGGCTCGTATGATACCGGCAGGCGGATCGCCCGTGAGGTTTATGACATTGATGCGCCAGTACCGGTGCCGTATGATTTTATCAATCGCACGGGTGACACCAAAAAGATGAGTGCCAGCAAAGGCACCGGCGTGAACGCGCATGATGTTGTCGATATGTTGCCGCCTGAAGTGGTGCGCTATTTCATGCTCCGGTATTCACCGGCCAAGCGATTGTACTTTGACGAGACCGATAGCCTCGTACGGCTGGTTGACGACTTCGCGGCGATGAAGCAGTATCCACAAAATGAGCTCGACAAACAGCTATTATTCTTGTGTACTGACGGGCTGAATCATCCAGCGGTCAGCTCAATTCCATTCTCGCATCTGGTCATTTCATACCAAGCGGCGTTGTGCGACACGGCAAAAACGGTGGAAATTTTGCGACGCAGTCCGGAATATGTCCGCATCGTCGATGAGGAAGAGACGGTGATTATCACAGAACTAGGCTATGTCAGTCGGTGGCTGGAGCGATGGGCGCCTGAGTCATTGAAGTTTCGCCTAGCGGACGAGGTACATCCCGATGAGTTTTCGCCAGAGCAAAAAGAATACCTGCGGCGATTAGCTGACGATATCACCGGGGCGCCGGCTGAAGCTGATGGCAATTGGTTTCATCAAGCAATTTACGCCTACAAGGAAAGCGGCTTGCTGCCGCCGCGGGAACTCTTCACCACCATCTACCGCGTGCTCATTAGCAAAGATTCCGGCCCGCGCGCTGGCTGGTTTTTATCAATCCTGCCAAGAGACTGGCTGGTTGAGCGACTACGGCTGGTCAAGTAAGAGTTTTGGCGAGGCCAGGTTGGGACTGAGCTATCAGTAGTACCATAGACGTGACAATAGATAAAGGAGACAGCATGACATTTGAAGAAGTACAAAAATTAGTAATGAGTCACGTCTGTGCTCGTCAGTGGGATAGGACGAAGGATTCACGTGGTTTAGCAATTTCGTTATCGTTGGAGGTCAATGAGTTGCTTGAATATTTTCAATGGAACGACACGCATATTGGCACAAAAGAAGATATGGCAAGCGAGCTGGCTGACATCATTATCTATGCGATTCAATTTGCCGACCGATTTGATATCAATATTCCCGAAGCGGTTGCTGCAAAAATTGCTAAACTAGATAAAAAGTATCCAGTTGAAATTTTTGAGATCAAAGATAAAGTTGAACAAAATCGCCGCTTGCTAGAGGCTAAGAAAAATTATAAAAAGGATACGACGCTATAAGGCTGCTGCCGTAGAATGTCATTGCGGCTATTTTGCATTGTAAGTATTAGGACAGCTTGGGTCGATAGACTTCACGGCACGGTGTCACTTGCGGCAGCTCGGCTTGACACCCACTGCCCGTCCGGCGTAAAATACTACACTTGGGTGCAGGATGTAAATCGTACTGAGTAGTTGAGTTGGAGAGTTCTTACATTTATGGGCTACTGATACTTGAATAACGTGAAAGGTAACAATGCTACACGAATTATCAATCAGAAGTAAACTAATCGTCATGAGTGCGGTGATGAGCGCACTGTTTTTGGTGGCGCTGGATCAAACGATTGTCTCGACGGCGCTGGCGGCGATTGTCAAGGAATTTAATAGCTTTTCATCGCTTGGCTTCATCGTGACTGCTTACATGTTGACCACCACGGTGACCGTGCCGCTGGCTGGTAAGTTGAGCGACATGTATGGCCGCAAGCCGCTGTTACTCGCCGGAGTGAGTATCTTTACCATCGGCTCGCTACTGAGCGGCCTGGCGCCGACAGTCGAGTGGCTGATCGCGTGGCGGGCGCTGCAGGGCATCGGCGGCGGTATCATCACTGCGAATGCCTTTACTATTGTTGGTGATCTCTTTCCGCCAAAGGAACGTAGTAAATGGCAAGGACTGTTTGGTGCGGTCTTTGGGATGAGTTCAGTAGCTGGGCCGTTAATCGGTGGTTGGCTGACAGATGGTGTGTCGCTATTTGGCATGGTTAGTGATTGGCGCTGGACGTTCTTGATCAATGTGCCGATCGGCGTGATCGCCGCCGTACTCATCATTCGCTACTGCCCGCAGATCAAGCATGACCGCACGCACAAGCCCGATTACCTCGGCGCGCTGTTTATCACCATTGCTCTGGCGACACTGGTGCTGGCGGTAGACAACACAGAGATGATCTTTAAGGGACTAATCGAGCGCGGTGTTAGCCTAGCGTTGGTTCAGGGCATGCTACTAACGATATCAGTACTGGCGGCGCTGAGTTTTGTGCTGATCGAGCGGCGAGCCAAGCAGCCGATTCTGCCGCTACGGTTCTTTGCCAATCGGACATATAGTTTGATTATGGCGGCAGCTAGCCTGTTTGGCGCGGCCTTTATGGGGGCAATTTTATATCTAACACAGTTTAACCAGCAAGTGTTTGGTGCTACTGCCTCGCAAGCCGGGCTGATGCTGCTGCCGATGGTGGCGGGTAGCATAACAAGCTCCATAACTATCGGTCGGCTGGTTGCTAAAACCGGTGCATATAAACGCTGGATAGTGGCCGGTTTTGGGCTAACGGCGGTCGGTGTCGCCGTGCTAACAATTCTACAGCCAGAATCGCCATATTGGCACGAAGCTATCGTGGCGGTATTTGTTGGGCTTGGATTCGGCGCGGCGATGCCGATCTTGACCTTGGCGGTGCAGAATGAGTTTACGCAAAAAGACCTCGGTGCGGCGACCTCCAGCGTGCAGCTGTTCCGTGGGCTGGGCTCGACAATTGGTGCGGCAGTATTATCGGGCATATTAACCGCTGGCATCCTAGCACATGTTGGCGATCCACATCAGCTGCCATACATCCAGAGCTTACAGCGCTCACCGGCTGCCCAGCAGATGCTATCTGGTGAGCTGAACGCTGATGTGTTGCTGCGGCTGAATGCTCAAAAAGAGACGATCGCTCGGGCGGCAGCTCAAGAGTTTGAGCGGCTACCAGCACCGGCTCAGGCCCGGGCAAAACAGCAATTTAGCCGCCAGCAGGATGAATTTACCAATGTCATTCTCCATGCGTTTACCGATGGTCTGCATCAGGTATTCTTGATCAGTTCGGGGCTGATGGTTGTTGCGATGATTGCAGTCATGCCGGTTCGGGAAAAGCGACTGCGCGGCTAATTGCCAGAGTGGTGTTTTCTGGGGTATAATTTTTGCATGACGGTGGGCTACTTTGAGCGGCGATGTGCAGGTGATTCGTTAGGGCGAACGCATCAGTTTCATCGTGGCGTGTGGGCGCATGTTAGCGGCACGCTACGTCCAAGCGAACTCGCCGAGCAGTTCGGCCTTGATGAAAATATTGTCCGTGACGCGGCCGATGTGCGCGAGCTGCCACGGATGGAATATAGCGGTGGTATTGAGTACGTCTTTGTGCGGCTACCGTTGGTTCGGGATGATATGGTCAAGACCGCGCCGCTACTGGCCGCTGTATCAAAAACCCAGTTTGTAACGATTAATCCTGCCAATAATTTCTCGCCGCGAGCCGCCGAGCCGTTTCTCACAACTACGACCGACAAGCCCGGCGCCCTCCTCGCAGCGACTATCGCTTGTGCGGTGGCTGCGTACGAACAACAGATTCATGACCTTGCTGGTAATATCGCTGCCGCCAGACACCGGCTGTCGCGCCACGAGGTGAAAAACGCTGACTTTATCGAGTTTGTAGCTATTGAAGATAGCCTCAACGAGTTTCATTCGAGTCTCGAGGGGCTAGCGAGCGTGCTCGGCCAATTAGCGCTCAATCGCCGCGGCCTGTTCACGGTGCGCGACCTCGAGGCGCTGGGTGATCTGGTGCTGCACGTCAAGCAATTACTGGTCATGGTCGCCGCCAACAGCCAGACCATCACCAGCATCCAGAACGCCTATTCAACCATCGCCAATAATGTCCTTAATCAGCGGATGAAAGTCTTGACCGCCATCACCATTCTCCTGGCCATCCCGAATGTGTTTTACGGTATGTACGGCATGAATATTACCTTGCCGTTTCAAGGTGAGGCGTGGGCCTATCCGGTGATTACCGGGTTTACGGTGCTGCTCATCGGCATTGTGTACATCTTCGCCAAGCGACTGCGCTTGTTTTGAGGCTGATATCGGGGGTCAGATCAGAGGTAGACCTGGCTTGACGTTCGTATCAGTCTTTGCTATGATGGCTGATGTGTCTCGCGCCGAAGCATATCGCTGCTTATCATAAAGTGGGCAATAAAGGTCGAAGCGCGTGAGGCTGCACTAGTACAAAGGAGTACGAAACAC
Organism: Candidatus Saccharibacteria bacterium oral taxon 488; assembly: GCA_013100805.1. Classification (NCBI taxonomy): domain Bacteria; phylum Candidatus Saccharimonadota; species Candidatus Saccharibacteria bacterium oral taxon 488. Next base: position 762,070 of record CP040000.1, on the reverse strand, counting down.
ATGCCAATAGCAATCAATGTTGTGTCGACCAGTCGGCGCAAAAAGGTCGCAGTGGATGTGGTGCCTGCCAAATGGCAAACATACATAGCACAATAAGTGCGCTTGTCCATAAAAAGGGACGGCATAAAAATCACCCCACAGGCACCGGGGTGATTTTTACTTGGACACCAGTTAATGCTTTTGATCAATTTGATGTTATTTTTTTGCTTCATCAACTGCGACGCCGGCTTTTTTCAGGGCGTCTTTGACAGCATTTTCGATAGAGCTAGCGTCACCGAGGTTAAGCTTGTTGCCATTGATGAAAAAGGTTGGTGTGCCATCAATTTGTAACTGTCGCCCGACCGCCACGTCAAAGTCAATTTTCTTCGTGACAGCGCTGCCGGCTAGGTCAGCATTGAACTTATCAACATTCAGGCCCAGCTGCTTGGCGTAGCTGCTGAAGACGTCGGTGCGTTCTTTGGCGCGGGCATTACTCCATGCGCCTTGGTTGGTGTAGAGTAGATCGTGCATTTCCCAGAACTTGCCCTGCAGTCCAGCTGCCTCGGCGACCGCCGCCGCCGCTCGGGCGTTTGGATGGAGCGACGGGATCGGATAATTACGAAAGACCAGCGCGACGTGATCCTTGTACTTCTCGGCCACGCGCTTGGCCTCTGGTGCGGCAGTGCGGCAGCCCGGGCATTGGTAGTCGCCGTATTCGATCATCACAACTTTGCCGTTGGTGTTGCCGATCGTGTGCTCACCGATGTCACCAGTGCGCGCTTCGGCCGGTATGATGCGCATAGCTGCGTCATTTGAGATATCACTAACGTTCAAACGATTCTGTGTTGACAGATAAATCATACCGCCGACGACAGCCGCGACAACGATTGCAAAGATAGCCCAGGTTTTTCCGTTCATATTTCCTCCAAATTAACTCTAGCTATTATAGCATAAAAAGTATACAATGAACAGCATGAGCGATATTTTGCTAGGAATCCTGTATGCCGTAATCCTCGTGCTGCTGCTCATCGTGATGGGTGTCCATCCGCAGGCCTCGTCACACAGTAAGTTTGAGCTGCAGCGGCGAGCGCGCCGCGGTGATCAGGATGCGCAGCATTTGTTGAAGCGACATGCGCTGATGCGGGATATTTTTTCGCTGCAGCGGGTGATCGCAGCGGTGCTGCTGGTGACGCTCAGTGTCATCGGTGTGGAGTTGTTTTATTGGCTACTGGGCATTATCATTTCGCTAGCCATCGCATTGGAGGCGGGCGCACTGGCGCGGATTTCGCTATGGCAACAATATTCCCAGCGGCTTTACGAGCGGTATGAGGGGCGAATTTTGGTGCTGATCGAGAAGCATCCGACGTTGTTTGCAATGATTCGCTCGGTGGCACCGATGCCCAATGACGGCTATGACATTGAATCAAAAGAAGAGCTCGTCGCCATGGTCGAGCAGGCAGGTGAGGCGCTCAGTCGGGATGAGAAAAAGATGGTCATCGGTGTATTGTCGTTTGATACGGTGCCAGTCAAGGAAGTGATGACGCCGCGTAGCGTGATTGATACGGTGGATCAGGACGAGGTGTTGGGGCCGCTGGTGCTGGATGCGCTACACAAGACTGGACATAGCCGCTTTCCGGTGACCAAGGGCGATATTGATCATATAGTGGGGATGCTATATATTCAGGATTTATTGACAATTAACCGTTCGTCGACGAGCAAGCGAGTGCGAGCGGTCATGGAGAAAAAGGTGTATTATATCCGCGAGGATCAGACGTTGCAGCACGCGCTGGCGGCGTTTTTGCGAGTGCGGCATCACTTGTTCATCGTGGTGAATGAGTTTCGCGAGACGGTTGGTATCGTCAGCCTGGAGGACGTGCTTGAGCGGATACTGGGACATAAGATCATTGACGAGTTTGATGCGCACGAGGATCTGCGGCGGGTGGCGCAACGTAATCCACGCTATAACAATCGGACAAAACATGCCCGTGACGTCGCATAATCCGGCCGATATGCTATACTAGAACTAATGAATCCGAACCAGACTAACCCCGAGCCTGATTATACCCAGCCGGTTGCGTATGATTCTGATGGTCGGCCGCTGTATCATCATCCGCCGGCTGCCGCGACACCGCCACCGGTGACGACCGCGCCGCCGATTGAGCCACAGCCAACCTCGCACGTCACCATCCAGCCAGAGATGATTGAAGGGCAAAACTTCAATCCGCAGATCCGTGCCCAGTACGCTAACGAACCGAATGTCGTTCATGCCGCGCGGCCGATTGAGCCGACCGTTCCCGCAGTCAGCCCAGAGACCAAGGCGCGTCACGACCAGTCCGTTCGTGATTATCCGCAGCTCAATCTCAGCGAAGGCGAGTATGTCATCCTCGACATCAAGCGCCACCCGATCGGCATGGTCATTCCTACAGCCATCACTCTCCTGTTGGTCGTGGTGTTGCTGGTATTTGCGGCCTCATTCTCGTCGCTAACCGCTAATATTCCGCTGTTTCCGGCGGTGAATCCGGGAGCGGTGCTGGGTATTGCGCTGCTGCTCGTTGCCTTGGTGGTGTTAGGCGGCGCGATCACCCTGTGGGTGTATCTACAGAATCACTTTTTCATGACTAATGAAAGCGTCATCCAGGAAATCCAACAGAGCCTCTTCGTTCGTCATGAACAGACAGTGAGTCTCGGCAGCATTGAGGACGCCAGCTTTTTCCAAGCCGGCATTGCCCAGACGATCTTTAACTACGGCACAATTCGTCTCAGTACTGAGGGTGAGGAGACAACTTATATTTTTCATTACGTGGCCAATCCCAAGCACCAAGTGGCCATCCTCAACAACGCCATTGAAGCCTTCAAGAATGGCCGGCCAGTCTGTTACGATTAGTTTGGCTACGATTTAGTTATTTGTGGCGGCTGTCTTTGACGAAATCTGCCTCACCATCAAGCGTGGCTCTGAGCGAATATGATTTGCACTTACCGCCGGTACAGTTTGTTGGCTCGTAGCGATAGGTGCTGCCGTTGTCACCAAGTTTTTTACCACTCGGATCTTTGAGCAATTCCTTGTCCATGGTCGGCAGCGTCTCATCGGTAATTTTTTCTGGATAAAAACCGTGCTGCTTGTAATAGGCTTCTTCGAGGCTGTAATGCATGGCATTAATAGCGGTTTTTTTCCGGTCGTTTTGGTGCTCGCGTTGGATCGTCACCAGCTGGGTGAACGCCACCGCCGTGGCCACGCCGAGAAATATAATCGCCACTAGCACCTCGATCACCGTAAAGCCTGCTTGTCGTTTCATGTTGTCCATTATAGCAAAGTTTCACTGCTCGTGGTAGGCGCTTGATTTATGGTATACTATACAGCATAAGATAACGGAGGGAGAGGTATGGCTAGCACAGCGAAAACCGATGACAAACATCAAACAGACGCCGCGACTGGTACGGCTTGGGTGACAGAGAAAAAGATTGATGACGGGAAGTTAAAAGCCTTGGGTCTGGCGATGGATCAAATCACCAAGCAGTTTGGTGATGGCTCGATCATGAAGCTGGGCGAGGCGCACAAAGTTGATGTTGAAGTGATTCCGTCGGGCTCGCTGAGCCTTGATTTGGCGCTGGGTGGTGGCTATCCAAAGGGACGCATCATCGAGATTTACGGCCCCGAGAGTTCGGGTAAGACAACTTTGACATTGCATGCCATTGCTGAAATTCAAAAACAGGGCGGCACGGCGGCGTTTATCGACGCTGAGCACGCGCTTGACCCGAGCTATGCCAAGCGGTTGGGTGTGGACACCGAGAATCTGCTGGTATCGCAGCCAGACAACGGTGAGCAGGCGCTGGAAATTACCGAAACCTTGGTGCGCTCAAACGCGGTGGATCTGATTGTGGTGGACTCGGTGGCAGCATTGACGCCGCAAGCAGAAATTGACGGCGATATGGGTGATTCGCACATGGGTCTGCAGGCGCGGCTGATGAGCCAAGCGCTGCGTAAATTGACTGGTATCATCAACAAGTCGAAAGCGACGGTGATTTTCATCAACCAGATTCGCATGAAGATTGGTGTGATGTTTGGCAATCCTGAGACTACGACGGGCGGTAACGCACTGAAGTTTTACGCCTCGCAGCGGGTGGATATTCGTCGGATTGGGCAGATCAAGGTTGGCGATGATATTCTCGGTAACCGCACCAAGATCAAGGTGGTGAAGAATAAGATTGCGCCGCCATTCCGCATCGCTGAGTTTGACATTATGTATAATGAAGGCATTTCTAAAACTGGCGACATTCTGGATTTAGCAGCTACGCACGGTATTGTCGAAAAATCTGGCGCCTTTTACAAGTATAACGGCGAGACTATTGGCCAGGGCCGCGATAAAACTAAATTGTATCTGAAAGAAAACCCTGAGGTTCTGGCGGAAATTGACCAGAAGGTTCGGGAGAAGGTCAAAGAAGCAGAGGGGTAGCCAATGGCTGGTCAGCGAGTAACGCTGCGTGATGAATGGGGAAATCTAGCAGTCACGCTGTCATGTAAAGCAATTGTTCGTGATGGTAACAGTATATGGCTACGAAAAAATGAGCGCAATGATTGGGAGTTGCCCGGCGGTCGGCTTGATGAGGGTGAGCAACCAGAACAGACGATCGTTCGTGAAATTGCTGAGGAGCTGGGTGTTGAGCTAGTATCACCACGTCTTGTCGATGTGTATATTTGGAAAAAGGATTTTGGAACGACAACACATATCGGGATCGTTACCTTTGCTGGTGATGTAGGCCGAAAGGTCGGTGGGCCTGAGCTTAACGGTGAGGCTGGCAAGGCTGAGTTTCAAAAGTTTATTATTCGTGCGGCGCTTCAACTCGATAATCTGCCAGAGGTATATAAACGGGCAATCCGAAAGATACTTATATGAGAAAGGCGGTCTTACTTCATGGGACAGATGGTACACCAGGAGAGCATTGGTTTGTTTGGTTGCACGATTGGCTAAAAGCGCATAACTACAAAGTTTTTGAACCGCAACTACCAAATTGCCACACGCCCAATAGGGAGGAATATCATCATTTTCTGTTGAGTCAGGGCTGGGATTTTACAGATAATCTTTTAGTTGGACATTCTTCTGGTGCGACGACAGTTTTGAATCTATTGCAGTCAGACGATATCCCTGTAGTCGAGACGGCAATTCTCGTCGGTACATTCTTGAATGAACGATTGACGATCGGTACGGATCAGTATGAACCAGGTCAATTTGATAGATTATGGCCTGATACTGGTTTTGATATTGAGAAGATTCGCTGTGGCGCAGGGCGGCTGCTATTTATTCATAGCGACAACGATCCATATTGCTCATATGGTGACGCTAGGGTGTTTGCTGGGCGGCTTGGTGCAGAATTCGTAACTGTCCACAATGGTCATCATCTTGGATCAGAGTCGGGGCTAAAAGCGTTACCGCAGATCATTGATTACCTTGAGGATACCGGGAGGAGTGATAGGTTGCTTCATGAAAATCACTGACATCTCTCTCCAAACTCGCGACAAAAACCGTGTTAATGTGAGTGTTGATGGTGTCTATCGCTTTAGCCTCGATGTCTTTCAGGTGGGTGAGCTGGGGATTAAGGTTGGGCGCGAATATACCGACGAAGAATTGGCGGCGCTGGAGGATGAGAGCCAGTTTGGTAAGCTGTACGCCCGCGCCATGGAGTATTGCTTGGCGCGGCCGCGCTCAATTAAAGAAATGCGCGATTATTTGTGGCGTAAAACCAGGCCGACCAAAAAGCGCTCGCCGAAGACCGGTGAAATTATTGAGCGTCCGGGTGTGAAGCCAGAAATTACCGAGCGGGTGCTCGCGCGGCTGATCGAGAAAAAATACCTCGACGATGAAAAGTTTGCCCGCTTTTGGCTGGAACATCGGTTCTTGCAAAAAGGCGCTAGTGTTAGGCGGCTAAAATTGGAACTAGCGCAAAAGGGGATTGACCGCGAGACGATAGAGCAATTAATCAGTGAAAATATCCGCTCCGATGACGAGGAGCTACGAAAAATTATCGCTAAAAAACGTTATAAATATGCTGGCGATCCGCAAAAGTTTATGGCGTATCTAGCCCGTCAAGGATTTTCATATGACGATATCCGGGCGGCGCTTGGTGGCGAGCCTGACGAATAGGCCGGCTACTTGTGATCAAGCGCTGCGGCCTAACTGCTCGCGCAGCCACCCGTCGATTGTCCCGGCACCCATACCGAGTACCAACGCACCACGTGCTCGCTGCTGTTCAATCGTGTGCCACAGCACCTCATCCAGCTGCGCGATATGTACCTTGTCCGTCGTCAATTGGCGCGTCAATTCCTCCGGCGTCAGCACCGGCAGGTTCGGGTCTTCGCGGGTCAAGTACGTCGGCAGCCAATATATCTTGCTGGCATGGGTAAAAATCTCATCAGTGTAGCGTTCATGCACCTCGTGCTGGCGAATATTTTGGTGTGGCTGGTAGACGAGCACCACGCGGTCATTTAGTTCATGAGCCAGCTGCAGCGTGGCGGCAATCTCCGACGGATGATGGCCGTAGTCGGTGTAGAGATTGTCAGCTAGCTTCTCGAAGCGTCGGCCGGTACCCGGAAAGGTATTGAGCGCCGTGATAATCGCCTCAGCCTCAATCTCGAAGGCAGCCACCTCTTGCACCAGCATCACCGCCCGTGCTGCCAGCGTGCCGTTATGCCGGTTGTGTTCGCCAGCCAGCGCTATCTGCGGATCAGTCTGTTCAAGCACTGTTACGTTGGCCGGAGTAAATACGTCAGCGTCCTCGCGCCAAGCGATCACCTGCGTCGACTGCTCGCCAAATTGCCGAAACGCCGCTCGGTAATCATCTGGCGTTGGAAAGGTATCGGGGTGGTCGTAGTCAACTGAAGTAATGAGGCTCAGCCACGGCGAAAAGTGGAGGAAATTGCGGTCAAATTCATCACATTCATACACCAAAAACTGACTGGCCGGATCAAACCGACCGCTTGGGCCAAAACTAAGCGTCGAGCCAACCAGGTAGCTCACTGGCACGCCGAGCTGCTGCAGGGCCCACACCAACATACCGGTCGTCGTCGTCTTGCCGTGCGTACCGGTGACGGCGATGAGCTTGAGCTGCTTATCAGCAATAATCTGAGCGAGTAGCTCGTCACGCTTGCTGGTGCGAATCCCTAGCTGTCTCGCTAGTACCAACTCTGGATGATCCGCCGGCAGGGCCGCCGTATACACGAACCAGTCAAAGGGCTCTCGCTGATGCTTGCTGCGCAAAAACTCGCCCGACTGATCAAACGACACCGTGATGCCGGCCTGCTTGAGCGCCTCTGTCATCAAACCGGCCGCCCGGTCAGAGCCGCAGACCTCGTGCCCAGCGCCAATGGCCATTTCTGCCAGTGGTCCAATTGCCACACCACCAATTCCCGAAAAATAAATCCTCATAGCGTCATTATACCACTGACGCCATCCCCGTGTCGCATTCACCCAGTATCTTTGGTATAATGGACTTGAGAAAGGTGGGGAATGGCAGATAAGCGAGGCGCGCGTCGGGCAATTCGGCGACTAGAAGAAATCAAGACATGGCAGCTGGTCATTTTGCTGGTGATGGCGTCGTTTGTCAGTGCAACATTCCTCAGGCTAAATAATATTGGCATGATCGAGCGCCGTGACGCCGTCATCAACGCCGACAAGGAGGGCGACGAGGGGGCGCTGGAGCGGCGGGTGTATGACTTGCAGCGCTACGTGGTTGCACACATGAACGCTGACCCGGGACGCATCGCTCTGGAGCACTCGTACAAGCGGGCCTATGACGCTGCCTGGAAAGAATTCGAGTCAAAGTCGGCCTCTCGTTCCAGCAACGACACGGTCGCTAAAGTCCGCCAAGTCTGCGACGCCCGAGCCCAGGCTGGTGGTTGGGGGCGATTTTATGCTACGGCCGATCCGCGCTACGTCAGCTGCATCAATGATGAATGGGCGAAGTACCCGGCTGCTTCGTCGCTTGACCTCAAATTTACGCCGCCTGCCACCGCGCCGTATTATCAGACATTTGTACCGCCGCTCTGGTCATCGGACTTGGCGGGCTGGTCATTGGTGGTAACAGGGGTAATTGTGTTGATTATCATTGCTCGACTGGTGGCCTTGGCGGTATTGAAACTGCTGCTTCGGTATCGTCAAAAACCGCTTTAGGCTTGACAGGGGTTAACAGAGGCGCTAATCTAGAATAGTATAGTACTAACAGGAGGTATACGAATGGCTTATAAGCACACAAACTCAAAAGGCATTACATACTACTTGCATAAAACCGAAGTCACGCTGCGCGGTGGCAAAACGCAGACAATTTATTTTTTCGCCAAGGTTGAAAAGAACGCCAAGGGCGAGCCATGCGACTTGCCAGATGACCGGATCGTTACCGAAAATCCACGCAACGGCTTTTTGACGATCAAAAAGAAAAAATAAGCACTTGCATTATACACCTGGTTGCCGGTACAATAGTATCAAACAAACAGGTGCCTCAAAGACTCTCGCTCATGCGGGAGTCTTTTTGTGGTGAGGGGGCTATGGAGCCGAGATAGTATTGCTTTTATGAGTAAAATATGATATTTACTAGTTATGAGCGAACTATCGCAGACTGGTGAGCGGGACCGTAAATTGACCGCGGAGGAATGGGAGAAGGTTGAGAGGGATGTTGACATGGGCTACCTGTCATATGATGATGCGTGGAGGAAGTTGGGGCTTGAACCGCCGCCTGATCAGAACGCCCCCTCAAATAGCCAGCTATCGTCTGGTCAGAACGTCTCTGCGGATAAGAAACCGCGACCTCACCAACGCAGTTATTTTGCAGCGTTTGATACACGTACTGGGGATGCTATGTCGGCCTATGTATCAAAGCAAGAGTCGTCGGATGATAAATGGGGAGAAATTAGTAGGCGTGGAGCTGCGATGGCGCGCGCTGCACTCAGGAACGCGTGAGCGGCTTGACGGCCAGCAGTGGGGGAAATTGACGGCACTTCTCACTCGGCCGCTTTTACGGTATAATATCGCTCATGGGGGTGTAGCTCAGCGGTTAGAGCAGCGGGCTCATAACCTGTTGGTCGCTGGTTCGATCCCAGCCACCCCCACCAAAAGTGTCATGTTAGAACCTCCGGCCATTGGTCGGAGGTTTTTGGTTTTGTCAGGGGTCGTGACGCCACCCCTTCAAGCGCAACCATTTCCGGAAGTATCTTGGTAAAAGCATCTATGTGAGTTAAAATCGTCTCTAGGAGAATACGTAGGTCGATGCACTTGAGAACAAATTTGCAGTGGGCGGAACGCCCGTTTGGTGAACGAGAGCGCCCTTTTGGTCGAGAACGAAGTCTCGTGGCTGCGCTTGATGTTGAGTGGACAAAGAATTTCCGGGTTCGGGGAGCGTCAAAACCGTTTTGCTACTCATGGGCCATCATTGACCTTGCACATCTTGACTCACTGGAGGATCAAAGTCTGCTTGAATTTGGATTCAAGTCAGTCTATCTGGAATCAGAAGACGAGGTACCGCGGCTTCTGGAAATGATCGAGTCAGATATCGCTTCCTCGCGGACATTGTCCAGCGTGACCTTTGCGGGTCACCAACTCTGTGCCGATTTGTCAGTGCTGAAACGGTCGTCGCCAATTGCAACGGAACAAGTGGATTGGCTGTACGACCAGTGGAGAGAGCGGCGGCAAAATCAGGCGGTAATTGACACGAGGTACGATATCGATCGTCTGACGCCGATAGCCAGCCGGCGCCTCGTCGCTGTGGCTGAGGATCTTGGGCTTGATGTGACGCAGCCAGAACTTGCAAAAGGCTCGATGACCAGGCCACACAAAACCTACCTCGAAACACATCAGGCGGATATTTTTGAAAAGCTTGCCGTACTCAATCTTCGCCACAGCTTATCGACGGCGCTTATTGCCGCCATATATCTCGGCGCTGCGTGCCCGCGCCCCTTGAATGTTAACAACCTCCTGAGCGACCATCTGGCATGTGATTTTGATTATGTGAATTCTTCTGAGTTTGCGGAACTGGTGCATTGAGATCGTTTCAGGCCGTCGGAATGGACTGGTAATTTCGCCAGATTGCTACGAGCTGGTTCCTCCTAATTTTTAACCATCCATGCTATAATCAAGTATTATGACGGAGCATTTACAGCCAACTCAACCAGCAGCACAAGAACAGTCTGTGACGTCAGCGGATGGAAGGGCGGAGGCAATATGTAAAGGATGTGGTCGGCCATATTCGCGTGCGCGCAAGAAGAAGCTCGGGAAGAGAGCCTTGAAAATGGACGCAGAGGAGGCGCCTAAAGTGCCAAAACGACGGTTTGAGACAGCTGAAGAACTCGTGCGTGATTTTTCTACCAGACATCCAGACATAGCGGCAAAAATTCGACGAAGATTATCGCCTGAATGGGAAGCCGAAACATGGAAGCGTATCGACAAGGACTGGAATTTGCGTACTGTGGATGACCTTCCATAGGGTACTATCATAAAATTCCTCTGCATACTCGCCCATCTTGACTAACCCCACCTGACCCCTCATAATATAGCCATACCTTCTGATAAAACCAACATGAACATGCTGAAACTCAAACGATTTTGGTACCACGTGCGTCACGATTATTTGACGCTGAATAATGTTGTGGTTGCGGCGGCGGCGCTGATCGCGCTGAGTTGGGCGTGGGGGTCGATCGAGTCGATGCAGCGCAATTATGAATTGCAACAGATGGTCGATCAAAAAAAGTACCAGCTGACGGTCGAGAAATTGCGCACTGAACTGTTGGCATATGAATCAAAATATTATGAAAGTGACGAATACCTCGATCTCGCAGTGCGCCAGCGCCTCGGCCGTGGCTCGCCCGGCGAAAAATTGCTGATCGTGCCATCAACCGACGCGGCCAAGCAGCAACCGACCGCCCACAATACGCCGCAAAAGCAACCGACCAGTAACTTCCAGCAGTGGATCAATTTCCTCTTTGGTGCGCGGCGGACGAGTCAGAACTTGCAAAAATAATTCGTGTTTGCTAAGATGGACAATGTGCCGCGGGGTAGAGCAGCCTGGTAGCTCGTTTGGCTCATAACCAAAAGGTCGTAGGTTCAAATCCTACCCCCGCAACCATGTTTATTGATTTTTCGGCCTCATGAGTTGAGGTCGTTTTTGTTTTTGATACATGTGAAGTCGTGGTGTAAATTGGCTGGGGTGGCTACGTCTAGCCTGTTTGACCTGGTCATGCTATATTAGAACATCATGACAGAGCGTCTAAGTTCATTACCTCAACTACCCACTAGACGGTTTCCTCCAGAAATCGATGCCCAGTGGAGGAGTCAGATTTATAGAGATTTTAGAGAGAGCTACTCTGATGGTTTGAGTAATTCGAGGTCGCCAGAGTATCGGATGTACCTCGGGGCAATTGCACGCGCCAATAAGGCGAGAAATCAACTCTTGAAAGAAAATCAATTCCTGACGACAGAAGAGGCTGTCAAAGAACTTGGTGGTGGGGAGTATGCTTCCAGCATTACACTTGCTGCGGTGCGCCGCGGTAGCGTTCTTGCAGTTCCTGATCACGGATATCACCTTTATCCGACCTTTCAGTTTGATAGTAATAGAGTATCGCCGTTGGTAGGTTTACTCCATGATGTGCAGATGCAACGTTTGGACGGGGAGAAGCCCGATCCTTGGGACTTATTAACTTTTTTCAGTGTTAGAAGGAAGCTTCTCGGGGGTGCGGCCTTAAAGGATTGTCTGTGGAAAGAGAAATTTGCAGAGGCCTCTCAATACATTGTTGAGAATGCTCTTGTTTAGCATTCATCTACATGTCTCATTGATCCAGTCAAGGTATAGCTGTGATCCAGCAGTGATATCGAACGAGGTTATCTTTACCGCGTCATAGTCATGGAGCGATCATACCACCCCGACATCACGCTGCCAATTTCCCCGCCGCAATACGCACCGCCTCTGACCAGGCAATGAAACAGTTTGGTGTGCTCATCAGTTGTTTGGCGGTCAGGCCGTGACGGATGGCGAGGCTGAGGCCGGTCATCAAGTCACTGGCGCCTGGTGCAACGATGGTGGCGCCAAGCAGGACGCCTTTTTTGTCGCTGATCAATTTGACAAAACCACTGCGCCGGTCGGTGATGTTGCTGCGAGCGGTCAAGGTCAGCGGCGCTAGGGCGATAGTTATCTTCAAGTCACGGCGCAGGCAATCGTCCTCGTCCAGTCCCGTCCGGGCGATCTGCGGGTCGGTGAATGCGATCGTCAAGCGCGGTGTATCGTCAAGCGCGATGAAATTACGGTGTAGTAGGTTGTGTGCAGCGGTGCGGCTGTGGCTGAGGATGGTGTGTGTCTGTGCCTGAAGGTCGACGACGCTACCGGCCGCAAAGATGTGCCGCGCCGAAGTTTGCATCGCTTCGCTGACTTGAATGCCATGTTCGGTATATGCCACGCCCGCATTTTCTAGGCCAATGTCGGTCGTCGGCAAGCGATCGTCGGCGATGAGGATCTCATCAACGCGCACTGAATGTTGCTGGCCGCCACGAGCGTAGGTGACGCGCTTTGCGATGCCGTCTTTCTGTACGGTGACCAGCTTTGTCTGGGTGAGGATGTTCATGCCGCGCTGTGCCTTAGCATCGGCGGCGATCAGCTCGCCAACTTCCTGGTCAAACTCGGGCAAGATGCGCCCAGCGGTTTCGGCGACATACACCTTACTACCAAAGGTCGAGAACAAATATGCCAGCTCCATCGCCGTTGTGCCAGAGCCGACAACGAACAGCGTTTTGGGTGGGCGCTTGAGCGAGAGGATGGTTTGTGGTGTGTGATGGGCCACTTCGTCGAGGCCCGGGATGTGATCATCACGCCAGGTTGAGCCGCTAGCGATCAGGAATTTGCGCGCCGATAAGTGGCGGCGGCTGACGGTAATCTCGTTGGGGCTGAGAAAGTGGGCGCTGCCGGTAAAGACGCTGATGCCCTGTTTCTCGTAGTAACTGCGGTTGCCGCCGGTGCCGGTGCGCTTGATGGCGGTGTCCTTCCAGGCGAGCAGTGACGGATAATTATAGCCGACTGTGCTGGTGCGCAGACCGAACTTGGCCGCTGTTTTGGCCTCGTGATAAACGTCGGCGGTATAGAGCAGGGCGCCAGTTGGAATGTCGCCCCAGTTCGGGGATTCGCCGCCAAAGGTACCGCGCTCGATGATGGCGACTTTCTTGCCAGCGCGTGCCAAGACGGTTGCGGCTGGTGAACCGCCAGCGCCGCTGCCGATAACAATTACATCATAGTCAAAAGTTGGTTTTTGTGCCATGTGCCCCCTACATGATCGTTTTATGGTGTTGATAAACAAATGCTGCGTCGGTGTGTAGTTTCTGCAGTAACTGCGTCGCGCGGTGTCGGATGTCGTTTGTGGTAATTTCTGGTCGGGTCTCGCACCAGCTCATCACGCCCAGGGTGACTGATTTGGCGATATCATCAGCTTGGCCTTCGGGTGTGCGGATACTCAGGCAGGTCGCCATGATAGAGTGGTGGAGTTTTGTCGGATCAAACTCTTCGCTCGGTCGCTTGCCGCGCTTGATGACATCGATGGTTGGTCGGTTTGGGTGTCCTTCTGACATCAAAAACCTCCGTAGCTGACGATGCCAAGTACTCGATCAACGAACAAAAAGCCGCCCAAGATGATCAAGCTGCCGCCAGCTGCAAATTGCAAGAAACGTTTATGCGCCATCCGCCACTGTTGTAGGTGGGCGAGGGAATGGCCGCTACCGACCAACACTAAGACGACGACCAGTGATAGCAGCGATATGACGACGTAAAGGGCGATGGCGATGAGCCGCCACTCGGTTGATGGTAATAGGACGGTCGCCAGGCCCGCCGCCGCCATTGGCCCGATAATGAACAGTAATTCAGCCACTACGCTGGCCATCCCGAGGCTAAAGGCCTCGGCGCTATGGCGCGTTGCTTTTGAGCGTTTTGATAGGTAGGTCGCGAAGCTGCGCGGTAGCCACAAGGCTGTACCTTCGCCCCGTCGGTAGTACACCGCCCAGGTCGCCACGCCCAATCCAACCATCAGCCCGCAGACGATGGCCGCCACCAGCTGCTCGACCTGAGCAGCGTGATGAATGACCAGCGACAGGTAGTAGACGATTGCCGATATCAGCAGCGCGGTCAGCACCAACGCCCCACACACGAATCCGTTCATCAGTCGCAATACTTTCCGGCGGGCGGTTTGCTTGCCGAGGGAGTGGCCACTGAGTAAGGTCAAGACGCTGACGCTGAGCTGAAAACTAGCGTGGATCAGTGCCGAGAAGGCGACGATGGCGAGTGATGAAATAATAGCCGGGGTCATGTTTGTGTAAAATCCTCTCCCTCCAGTTTATCACAAGCGGTTTGCTGAGGGAAGCCGGTGGGAGCATTGGGCGGGTAATGATGCGAACTGTCATACTATTGCACTTATGTCAAATGTGTGCTATAGTAAAGCCACGGTTTAATAAACACAGAAAGGCAACAACATGGATATCACTGAGCACGAGCTTGGGCAATTTTTAGCTGCGGTCAATAATGACCAGCTGCGGACGTGGCAGCGCCGGCGGACGTGCGAGGAGTTGCGTTCACTGGTGATGCGGCGACTGGAACTGCTGGACGAAGAAGGCGTGGAACTAGCAGCTTAGTTGCCGGGGCGAAATCTGCTTGGCCTTATTTGATTAGCAGTTGAGGCCCCGCTTGATGAGTAGGCTTTCGAGGCGGTTGAGATTTTGCGCCTCGTTTGGTACAATTGGTGACGTGTGGCACCGTAGCTCAGCTGGTTAGAGCGCAGGACTCATAAGCCTGAGGTCGGTGGTTCGGGTCCACCCGGTGCTACCAGAGTTGTTTTTTATCCGCGGTCTGTATGGGCCGCGGTATTTTAATATGTGGATGACACATTGCGCACGCTATTGCAAGAGTTGACGATATGATAATATGCTTGTGAAAATAAAACTTGAGTTAGCTCATGACATCTCACGTATCATTTGGGCGATTGCTCGGGCAAATCGTTCATGCCCTGCTGCTGTCCAGTGTAGCCCATCCATACCAGCTTCGGCGCATGTGTTGGCGTCGAAAAACGCAACACCGTGCTTAGCGGCATAAGTTCGAATTTTTTCAGGCAGTGCAGTTAATGTCGCTACGGCTGTTTCGTCAAAGTGCCAGGCCGATCGCGGCACGATTGTCTCGTTGAACAGCCCAGTAGGATCTGGGATGAGTGGTGCAACCAGCAGTGGTGTGACATCTGATTCGTGACAATATGTTACGTAGCGTGCCAGTGCCGTCACGATCGCCTCGGCTGGTCGCTGGTGGTAGAGCTGAGCATCATTTGCTCCCAGCATGATGATAGCGATGTCGGGTTGATGACTGGCTAGGCACGGCGGAAAGTACGTCCAGCCATTTCTCGACGGCTTGGCTGGGTCAGGATGATCAAGGTCAGTCCGCCGACCGCCCAGTCCCTCCTCAATGACATAATATTGGCGTGTCTCATCCGCTAGTAGCGCCCCCAGTCGCCGCGGCCAGCGCACTGACTCGTCATATCGCGCGTTCGTATCGGGCCGCTGCCCAAAGGTGTTGGAATCACCAAAGCAGAGGATGGTTGTCTCGTACATAGTGAGTATTGTATCACGTACCCCCGCAGTATGTGTCATAATATCCTCATGAGGCGACTGATTGCGGTATCGGGTGGAGTGGACAGCGTGGTGCTCCTCGACAATATATTACGGCATGGGCAGGACGAGGTAGTGGTGGCCCACTTTGATCATGGAATTCGGGCGGAGTCAGCGGCTGATGCGCGGTTCGTGGCGGGGCTTGCCTGCCGGTATAATGTGCCATGTGTTACCAGGCGTGAGGAATTGGGGCCGGCAGCCAGCGAAGATGTGGCGCGTCAGCGGCGGTATCAATTTCTCTTTGACGCGGCGGCACGCTGGGGTGGGCGGGTGACGACGGCCCATCACCAGGATGACGTGATTGAGACGATAGCGCTCAATCTGCGGCGTGGTACGCGCTGGCGGGGCTTGGCGGCTATGGGCGATCAGCGGATTGAGCGGCCGCTATTGGAATGGACGAAGCGAGATATATATGATTATGCGCTGCGCCACCGGCTGGAATGGGTGGAGGACGCGACGAACCAATCAGACGCCTATCTACGTAATCAGCTGCGCCGACAGCTGCAGGCAAGGTTGACTGATCAGCAGCGGGCGGCGCTTGGTCGGTTATGGCACCAGCAGCGGCAGTTATGCCGAGAGATTGACCAAGAGACGCTGCGGTTGTCGCCACGCCTCAGCAGTCGTTATTTTTGGGCGCATATCCCAATTGAGCCGGCGCGCGAGCTACTCCACCGAGAAGTGCAGCGACTGACTGGTGTGTCGCTGCTCTCAGCACAGCTGGATCGACTGCTGATTGCTATCAAAATTGGCCGAGCAGGAACCGTGTGGCAGCCGGCCGCCCACGTGCGGGTGAAATTATCCGTAAAAAGTGTTACAATAAAACGAGTGACTCGCTAGGACGAAAGAGAAAGGATTATGTGACGTATGGCAGGAAAGACGCCAAAGAATACCAAGAAAGGGATCGGGCAGGTTGCTCGGCTGGGGTTGTTTTGGGCAATCATTGTGTTTCTTGGGCTGGCAGTGTACGCGGCGCTGTCACCAAATAGCAACTTGAAGAATGTGGCATTGACCGACGTAGTGCGCCGGGCAAATGCCGGGGAAATTGCCAAGATTGATATCCAGGGCAATGATTTGAAAATTACCCCCAAAGGTCAAAAACAGCCGACCGAGAAATCAGTCAAGGAATCCGGCAGTACGATTTACGAGCAAGGTTTGAACAAGGACGCCAAGGTCGAAATTAACGTTCTACCGCCATCGCAAACCGGCGAGGTGCTGTGGAATCTGACAGTGATGATCGTGCCGGTAGTGATCATCGTGATCTTCTTCATGTTCATGATGCGCCAGGCCCAGGGGCAGAATAATCAAGCGATGGGCTTCGGCAAGAGCAAGGCGCGGCTGTACGGCGAGGACAAAGAAAAGGTGCTGTTTGAGGATATTGCTGGTAATGACAATGCCAAGCAGGATCTGCAAGAAGTCGTCGATTTCTTAAAGCATCCAAAGAAGTACAAGGAACTAGGTGCTAAGATTCCGAAAGGCGTGCTGCTGGTCGGTAATCCGGGTACTGGTAAAACCATGCTGGCGCGAGCGGTAGCTGGCGAGGCGGGTGTGCCGTTCTTCTCGATTTCTGGTTCGGAATTTGTGGAGATGTTCGTCGGTGTTGGTGCTAGCCGGGTACGCGACCTTTTCTCAAAGGCTAAGAAAAATGCGCCGTGTATCGTCTTTATCGACGAGATTGACGCGGTGGGCCGCAAGCGCGGCTCGGGTATGGGCGGCGGTCACGATGAGCGCGAGCAAACCTTAAACCAAATTCTGGTGGAAATGGATGGCTTTGATGGTGACACTAATGTGATTGTACTGGCGGCAACGAACCGGGCGGATGTGCTCGATCCTGCGTTGCTGCGCCCGGGGCGGTTTGATCGGCGAGTGACGATCACCCTGCCGGAGCGTAAAGACCGCGAGGCAATTCTGAAAGTTCATTTCAAGAAAAAGCCGACTGACGAAACGGTTGACCTGGATAAATTGGCCGCCAAGACAGCTGGCTCATCAGGAGCTGACCTCGCTAATATGGCTAATGAAGCAGCGATTATCGCCGCACGTCGCAATAAAAAGAAGATTACCAACGAGGAATTGACCGAGGCATTTGAGCGGGTAGCCATCGGGCCAGAGCGCAAGGCCAAGGTGATGAATGACCACGAGAAGGAGTTGACGGCGTATCATGAAGCTGGCCACGCCATCGTCGGTCACGTCTTGCCAGACTCTGATCCAGTTCACAAGGTAACGATCATCCCGCGCGGCGGTACCGGCGGCGTCACCTGGTTCTTGCCACCAGAGGATAAGAGCTACACCAACGTCTACGAGTTCAAGGATATTTTAGCCCGCGCCATGGGCGGCCGGATCGCCGAGCAGATCATTTACGGTGATGACGGCATTACCACGGGCGCTGGCTCAGATCTGCGTAAAGCCACCGAGATTGCCCGCGATATGGTGATTGAGCAGGGTATGGGCAAGAGCTTGCGCGACCAAGTGTTCCACGAAGATAACGGCGGGCTGATGTTTGATAAGATGACCCGCGAGCGGCCGTACTCGGACGAGACTGCTAAATTGATCGATCAGGAAGTATCGCAATTGATCACCGAAGCCAAGCAGCGGGCAATGCTGGTACTAAAAGCCAATCGTCCATTCCTTGACAAATTGGCTGAGGCGCTGCTCAAAGATGAGACATTAGAAGAAGCGGCGGTGGACAAGATTCTTGCGGGAACGAAACTGCCAAAGGAAGCAAAATTGCACGCATAAACTGCTATGGGGCGTGTTCGTAACGTTGTCAACAAGATCAATCAGCGGCTGACAGTCAAGTTAGCCGCCACGATTTTAGCGAGCTCAATGTTGCTGTCGAGCCTGCTGGGGCTGCTGCGCGATCGCTTTTTGAACGCGGCGTATTTCCCGAACGAGAAGGCTCACTTGGCTGGTTATCCGGTCGGGCTGGATGCCTATACGGCGGCGTTCATGGTGCCGGATTTTATGTTTGCGATTTTGGTGTCGGGAGCGCTGAGCGTCACCTTCATACCGGTATTTAACGAGCGGTGGGTCAAGGGTAATAAGCAGTCAGCTTGGCAAATCAGTTCGAGCATGATTAATTTGATGGCGCTGGTGACGCTGGTAACGAGCGTTCTAATCATCGTTTTTGCTGATCCGCTGATGAAATATCTGATCGCACCGGGCCTGAGCGAGGCCGGTCACGCGTTGGCGGTCAGTATGATGCGAGTGATCGCGGTAAATCCGCTGATCTTTGCGGTGGCGGCGGTGATCGCCAGCATCCAGCAAGCGGTCGGTCGCTTCACCTTCTATGCGCTGGCGCCGATGCTGTACAATGTCGGGATTATCATCGGTACGTTGTGGTTTACCAATGGCATCAACCTGTTCGGCTGGCAGATCTTTGATGGCGGCATTATGGGCGTGGCGCTCGGCGTGGTGCTCGGGTCGGTGCTGCAGCTCATCGTCAGTGCGGTTGGATTGATCGGCCTCGGTTTTGATTATGATTTCAAGATTTATTGGCGCAACCATGGCTTTCGCAAAGTCTTGTCGCTGCTACCAGCCCGCTCAATTGATCAGGGGATGGATTATGTGGTTAGCCTGGCCGAAGTCAACTTGGCGTCGCGGATGGGGGACGGTGTCATTCGTCGCTATAACCAAGCATTGACGCTTCACATGATGCCGATCAATCTCATCGGCGTCGCTATTTCTAATGCTGCCTTTCCGCAGCTAACTGAACGCCTCGCCTCAGAGCGGCCGGATCTATTTCGCAGAGACCTGCGGTCATTTCTCAGGACGGTAATCTGGATGATTATCCCGATCTGTGTGGTGACATTTTTCGCCCGCGGCTACATAGTACACTTTATCAATAATAATGGCGATCCGGTCATGGCGAACATTCTCGGTTGTCTGGTGATGGCGATTTTATTCAGGACGGTGTATCACATGGTGGCGCGCGGATTTTATGCGCAGCAGGACACCAAGACGCCGATGTATGTGTCGATTTTTGCGATTGTGTTGAATGTGGCGCTGGCGGTGATACTCGGCTACTACGCGAAACTTGGCCCGTATGGTCTGGCCTGGGCACAGTCGATCGTGGCCTTTGTCGAGGTGGTGATTTTATGCGTTATTTTAGGTCGGCGCATGCCACAGCTGTTTGATGCGACATTTGTCAAAGCGGTCGCCAAGATGGCGTTAGCCGCGGTGCCGCTTGCGGTGGCGTGCTACGTCAGCGTGTTGGTAATTCCGTTCCGGGCGTCGGATGATAGTTTTTTGGGGGCGCTACCCAAGTTTGGGGCAATTACGATTTTCAATTTTGTCGTGTATGGTGCGCTGTCCAAGTGGCTAAGGCTACCAGAAATCGACCCGGTTTTGGTGCGAATTAAACGTCTGCTGTTTTCGCGATTTGATATGAGCAAGTTGAGGCGCTGATGAAACCGCTGACCAGTATTCGTAATTTTTGTATCATCGCTCATATTGATCACGGCAAATCGACGCTGGCCGATCGGATGATGGAGATGACGGGGACGGTGGAGAAGCGCGAGATGAAGTCGCAGTTGCTGGATAGCATGGATTTGGAGCGTGAGAAAGGCATCACTATTAAGCTCGCGCCAGTGCGGATGAAATATGAATATCAGGAGGTGAAGGTGAGTGGCACATCACCGCTCCCATCGTCGAAGACTCTTGCAGAGTCTTCACGTCGGTCGCTAGACGCGGGTCCTGCCAGTCGATCTGCCCCTTCTTCTGAAAAATCAGAGATTTCTTCAGAAGCGGGCGCTACCCCATCGACTGCCACCCGCTTAACGCAGTCTGACTCTCGGGTTTGTGCAGATGTTGGCGTGAATGGGCTGGTTCAGCCAACTGTCTACGATCTCAATCTCATCGATACGCCCGGCCATGTTGATTTTAGCTATGAGGTGTCGCGTAGTTTACAGGCCTGCGAGGGCGCGGTATTGGTGGTTGACGCCAGCCAAGGCATTCAGGCGCAGACGCTGGCGAATGTATACTTGGCGATGGAGCAGGATCTCACGATTATCCCGGTACTCAACAAGGTCGATTTGCCAGCCGCTGATGTGCCACGGGTGTCCAAGCAGGTGATCAATTTGCTGGGCTGCGATGAAAGCGAGATTATTCATATTTCTGCTAAAACTGGGCAGAATGTTGATCAGGTTTTGGAAGCAATTGTTGAGCGCATCGCACCACCGACTTCGCCACTGGCAGTCGAGTATCCTGATATCACACTGACTGATCTTCCGCCTCGGGCGCTGATTTTCGATAGTTATTATGATGATTACCGCGGGGTGATTTTGTATGTCAGGGTGGTTGACGGACAGATCAAAAAAGGTGAATCAATCCACATGATGGCGACTGGCGCTAATGGGCTGGCGCTGGAAGTTGGTCATCTCAGTCCTGGTATGATCCCCGACCCGTCGCTGGATACCGGTGAAATTGGCTACATCGTCACTAACCTCAAAACCACTCGCGAGGCACGGGTGGGCGATACGGTAACCTTAAGTAAATACTGTAATCTGTAATTGATGATGAATAAATTTCCGTTAATAAAATTTACTAAATAGGTAAATAGCTAGTGTTTGATTGTAAAGATAAAACATGCTAGTATACTCGATATGAAAGAGTCAAAGGAGATTTTTCTGGTGTCAGCAGAACTGCCTGGTTGCGGCAGCAGTACTATGACCCGCGCTATAGCAGAAGGGTATCGCGGCGTAGATGGGGGGGGGTGAGGTGTATGTTGTTAATATTGGTCAATCTATTCGACAGGCACTTGGTGTAGAAACAGAGGAGCAGCTTAAAGAGAAGTTAAATCAGATTAAGGACCCTGAGGCCTTTGATGCTCAGTTTTATCAAAACCTCCCAGAAGACAGGACTTGTGTCATTGATGGTAAGCTAGCAACTATAGCTGGACTTAGGTATATAGAACCTACCGATAGAGAGATAGTTACTGTAGACCTAACGAGTCATCCGCTGATTAGCGCTAAAAGGATAACTCAACGTGAGACCGGGCAATCTTTTCCTGAGACGGTATTGAACCGTGATAGTTTAAGAGGCCTATTAGCTCGATATGTGCTTATACAAGAAAGAGCAACTCATGATTCTGTAATGCGTTCACGGATGGAGAGTAGAGACCAAGGTCGGCGGCCTAATCGAACTCATAAAATTAATTCAGGAGAATTATCTTATCATGAGGCTGTAGGCCTTGTTGTGCCTGGCGAGAGCGATAGGCAAGGTGTGCCAGACTGGGAGCTGGAGGCTCTTTGGAAAACTGTGCGAGACCTGCAAATCGCTAGAGACACATTGGGGAGTAAGGTCCATCCAGCAGATGATAACCATTTTAGATATAACTTTGAGAGTATAAAGTATAAGATAGATAGACTTAGTATTATGATGGCTGATACCGCAATCTTGTCTATTCGGCATGATATAAAAGATACTGTCATTGACGGATGGTCGAGCTTGATGATGAAACACACTCCAAGATTTTTTATTGATCATGGTGGCAATTTATCTGTAGATAATAGGTCTCAGCGATGGACTCCAGAACACTATAAAATAGCCGAAGCTTGGCCTATATTTAGTACTTTGCTAAAAGATAAAACTATCCTTGATCCTTTTGCTGGCGCAGGAACGTTGGTTAATTTACTAGCTTCACGAGAGATCCCTAAAGAGGTGTATACGACTGACTTGTCTTATGAAGACGGTAGAGAGCTAGAGGGGTTGGGCAAGTTTTATGCTCCTAAATTAAATCGCAAAATGTGGGAATTATTGTTTGATGATTTACCATCTTGGTATAAGCCTAGTCGCTCTATTATTAAAGAACCCATAGCTAGTGACGTACGAGTACTGCCGTTTGAAGATAAGACTATAGATTATATTGTTACTGATCCTCCGTATGGTAAAAATTGTTCTGGTGGGTGTGATTTGTTGGTAGATTCAATAAATGAAATGAGACGGGTTACTCGGGAGGGTAGTATATTGCTAATTCCAACAGATTGGGTAGATAAATTGCAGACTGCGGGTATAGAGGTCAAGCAGTTAACTCTGGATATTTCACGGGGGTCGTCTAGTTTAGCGACTTGCTATGTTTATATTCCATCAAGTGTAAGTTAATTAATATTAAAGAAGGAGAAACCATGAATCCACAAACAATAAGCTTAACTGAATTACAAAAACACCTCGATCAAACGTGTAAAGAAAAAGGATGGGATAAAAATTCTGTTACCGAAGTATTCTTATTGTTTACCGAGGAGGTTGGCGAGTTGGCGAAAGCAATTCGCAAAGAGACGGGATTTAAGGGCGAGAAAAAGCCTGACAATCACGACAATCTGCGCGAGGAGTTTGCGGACGTGTTGAATTATTTGATGGAATTGGCAAATCGGTTTGACGTCAATTTGGCGGAAGTGTATTTTGAGAAGCACAAGATCAACCAGACGCGGCAGTGGAAATAATATATACTATTATTGAAAGGTGCAGATGTAATGAAATGCACGAAATAGGTATTGATATATCTGTTGTTGGCAATTATGAGTAACTTCAAAAACTTTACAGAGAAAATTAGATGCCGCGTGATTCCGATAACACGCGACCGCCGCGTGTGGCTGGACGAAAAAGTTGTCGACGATGATTCGTATTGTATGTTTATGAATGGACGATCATACGAACTCGGCGAGGAATATGATGACTTTTTGTGTGTTACGGTTGACAGTTTTGCCGAGCTAGCAGACGCTATTCTCCGCGAGTTGTACGTACGCGGATTTTCACGTCAGATTATAGACTAATCAACGAAAATCATGTTCATTTAGATTATAGCTTTATGAGCGATGACACACCTTGGACTGCTTGGCATAATGTTGATGCGATAGTTAAGGGTGATATTACTGACGAGAAGGATTATCGTCGTGACAAGACAAAACGTGGTCGGTGGATGGGCTACACTGAATTGATTCAGACTATTGGCAAGAATCAAGCTCATAAGATTTTTGAGTAGTTATAAATTAGGCCGCAGTATGTAAGGAATAATTCGCCGATAATAAGTAGGCGTGCAAGAAGCGATTTACTGTGCGTTTATACAAAAACACTGAGCTGATATAATAACACATAGTTATGACTGAAAATATCGCCATCCAGCCCCTCCCCGGCTATAAAGAAGTCAAACCCTTCGTTTATGCGGGGTTTTTCCGGTGAGCAACGAAGATTATAATGATCTCAAGGAGGCAATCGAGAAGTTGAGCCTGAGCGATTCAGCGCTGCAGTTTGAGCCGGAGAATTCGCCAGTGCTAGGCTATGGCGTGCGGATTGGTTTTCTTGGACTACTCCATATGGATATCATTCGTGAGCGGCTGGAGCGTGAGTATAATCTGGATCTGCTCGTCACTAACTTGAAAACCACGTGCGAAGCACGGGTGGGTGATACGGTAACGCTAAAGAAACTTCAAGGGCTTATACATGTCACGTAGCCAGCTAGCGCTCACCGATCAAGACTGGCATCACCTCCAGGTATTATGGGAGTATCTTTGCGTTGAGAGTCGGCTACCGGCGCGGGCGGATGCTATCGTGATCGGCGGTGCGGGAGCTATGATCGATAGTGCTGAGCGAGCGGCCGAGCTATATCATGCAAGCGTTAGTCCATGGATTGTGGTGTCGGGATTTGCTAATCCCTATCATAGGGCCACGGAAACCGAAGCGACACTGCTAGGACGACAGCTCCAACGTTTGGCGGTGCCGAACTCGGCAATCCTGTTTGAGCATCAAGCCGCCAACACCGGCGAAAATATTACTCGTTCGGCTCAGCTGCTAGCGGGGGCGACGATCCAGGTTGAGGATGTCATTTTAATTCATAAACCGTATATGACGCGTCGATTTTTGGCAACCGCCGAGGCTCAGTGGCCGCACCCGCAGCCGCGGCTATATGTGACCAGTCAGCCGACAACGTTAGAGGCATATTATCGCCTATATGAGGTAACCTATGGCAGTGCCGCCATGATGCTGACGTTAATGCTGGGTGATTATGAGCGGATAAAGACCTATCCCGATAAGGGATTTTCAACACCTCAGCCACCATCTCTCTCAGCGGACACGGCTTGGCAGGCACTCGTGGCGCGGGGATTTTTGCCGAAGGCGTAGTGAGTTAAGAATGAGTTACTATTTACAAAAATAGAATAAAATGCTATAATATAACGCATGGAGCGACTCGGTAGTATTGATCATGGCAAGGACTTTGCAAGCAGCGTAGAGGAAATTATTAATCAACCGTTGACGGTTGAAAATGTCGATACCTACGCTGAGGCTGCCTTGGATAAATTGATCCAGCTAATTAATGATATGGTACAAGTATACAACCATCAGCCAACGATTTGGCTAGACAATTCTGCTGAAAGGGAGAATGCGGTGTTTGCTTACTACGGCATAGAGCCGCTCAATGAGCTGCTTGACCATATTGCTGCCAAAGCGGAGCAGCTCATAGCTATCGATACGGCTATTGACCAGATTGAATCGACCGACCATGTCTTTGTGCCACCCGATGATAGGTCCGGACCCGACGCCGGTATGTCCGAGACGCCACACCGTGAGAGGGCGACTCGCCAACCGCGACTGAAAACACTGCTGTTTGTGTTGGCAAATGAATTTGGTATTGAGCCGAGCAGCGAAGCATTACGGATTCGTCGCGGGGAAGTAGAGACGATGATGCGCCAGGAGCCATACCATGAGGTGAATATCCCACCACTCGAGCGGACGGTGCTAATTTGTGACGCCTACGGCAACGGTACCTTTGTATTTGATACAACGCAGCTGCCAGAAGAAGAGCGGGCGAAACTGGCTACATATACGAAAACGCAGCTTGCGGGGGTGATGGAGCAATATCCAGGCTGTGGCGTATCGGTGCGCTGCGATCAGCAGTTTGTGCTACATCTGGTGGCAGCGTTAGCAAACGATATTCAGCAATCAACTGGGGTGGATACCCGGCGCGGGGGTAATTATCTAAATCCCCCTCAGGCGAGTGAAGAGGGGATGATGAATACCAATCAATTGGCAGCTAAGTTTGGAGTAGTGTATCGCACCATTGTAAGACACATCGCTGAATTGAATCAGGAGGGTTTGTTGGGATGTGTAGCTAAGCGAGATTGGTATGGAGAAGAGCAATCAATTTTTACTGAAGAGCAGGTTGAAGTAATACGAAAAAGGCTTGAGGAGAGAGGGTTGTTTACACAGCCGCCCCCAGAGGGGTATTTGACAATCACTGCTCTCGCCAAAACTGTAGATGTGACAGTGATGGCACTGATAAGGATAGCAAGAGAACTTAAAAAAGCTGGTGTCCTATCTGATGGTATACAGTGTCGTTCTGGTCAGGTGCACGAGTTCTATAGTCCGGAGCAGCAGGCAATGATTATGAGAAAAGCACAGGAGAATGGGTTATTTGCGCCTCCACCACCAGAGGGATATGTCATGATAAGTACGGCAACAAAGCGCCTTGGGGTGAGTTTGAAATTGGTGAGAGATGCCATAGATTCACTGAACCTACAGCGTGAAATCTATAGATTTGTCGCTGAAAGTGGTCAGGTGAGAATTCGTGAAGGCTTGTCACCGGAGCAAGTTGATGAGTTAGGTAAGTATCTCAGAAGTGAAGGCTATACGAAGTTGGCCCCTGAAGGGTATCGAGTAAAAAAAGAGATCATGCGTGAGTTACATTGTAGTGCCCCTCTATTTGATAGGATAGTTGATAGTTTAATAAGGAACGACCCCAATTTTGGACAGCCGTCACGATACCGTGCTAAGGGGAAAGGCGGTGGTATGAGTAAAGCGTTAGGCTATTTCTACAGCCCTGAGCAACAGGCAAAGCTTGCTGAGACGCTTAAGGAAATTCGCCAGGGTGCAACCTGCTAGCATAATATAATTGACAAATTATTAAAAAGTAGTATAATCGTGATCAATGATGGTTGATAAATATCGGGAGACACCTGACAGACCCGCTCTTGATCCGACCCTAGAAAGTGAGCTTCGCGAAGGCTATGTTTCTGCCGACAAGATGGGTCAGGTTGTAGCGAAACTTCGAAAAGAAGCACCAGACACGTTTGACGTAGCCAGCCAAATGGCGGAAGCTCTCCGTATAGCTTTGAATGAGTACGAAGATCCAAAGGAGGGCTGGAAGTCTCGGGAACGAAGTGACAGAATATTTGCAGTTTTTGACGTCATGACTAAATATGCCACTCCCGAGGAACTGGAGCAGTTACTGGTAAGTGATGCCTTTACTAGGCTAGGTAGTGAATGGCGGGATGGCAACCTGGAGATACTGGTGAAGAGGTATAGCCGCCTGGGGAATGTATACGGTTCAAAAAATCCGGCTGACGATACAAAGAGGCTGAGGCTGCTAACTCGGTATATCCTAGGTAAAACAACAGACTCAGAGGAGGTAGAATCGTCACTGCCGCTCCAGCAAAGTGCCACCAAGCCCAACTGGTATGCTGATTCGGACAGGTATCCGTATCGTTCATATATTATGTCGATACCGGTGGCTGAAAGTAAGATTGTCAACAGTCTGCCTAGTAAAGAAGAACTACGTCAGCTATCATCTTCATCACCTCGTTGGAGTGAAAGATTTGGCCTTGACGAAGCTTGGTACAATCATGATACGCAGATTAAGTTGGTTGGTAACTTTCATAAGGCACAGCTTGGGCGTCTAAGTGAATGGAAAGCAGCACTGGAGGCCGGCAGATATCCTGACTGGTTTTCGTCCTATGTGATCGATGCCTGTCCAGAACTAGGAGGGTTTAATTCGCAGACTGGAGTATTTGATGTTCGCGAAATTGGTAGCAAGAGACTTTTGCCAGAGGTAAATCCTGCGGCGCTTGAGGCGGTATATGAAATTTTGTGGAAATATAGGCCCGATGAACTGGAGGCGGCTAAGTTTGGTGAGCTGTATGGCAGGGAGGTAGTAATCCGAACAGGCCTAGGGCAAGAGCGACGTCGAGAGACTCAAGGGGAGTGGCATGAAATAATTTGTAAGTATAAGGATTCTTCCACGCCCCAAAAAAGTACAGCTGAGGAGCTGCAGACATTACTCGAGGGCCAATGTACTGGCTGGTTCCCCGGAGGCTCAGACTCCATTTATGACTTTTTGTATAAGGTTGCACTATCAAGTTACGACTCCTTTGGCCATAGAAATATCACTAAGATACTTGTATTCACAACCGGTAGATACAATATTCCTCGTATCATGATGTGTCTGGGTGAAGGTGGTGATATAAAAATGATTTTGGGGATTGACGGTGATGACTGTCGAGTTGAGTCGTGTATGACAGATGCACTGCATGAGAGAATCAGTGAATTATCTAATGGTCAGGATAAATTGGAGACCATACATACAATCAAAAAGATTGATGAGATTTGTGCCAAGCAGCAAAAGGGGGAGGACCTGTCCCTAAGGGACATCATGATGCTGTGGTTTGGGGCTGATAGTAGTGTTGGCGAAAGCTATTTTTGGAAAAACGGTGGTATCGCCACTCTGCAATCTGTGCGGGGTGAGCATAATTTTGTGGAAGACGTGAAAACTATAGTTGATCAAAGGGGTTTGGCTATTGACACACTAGGTGAGCTGATTCTTGATCGCTATATTGATCAGGCGGAGAAGCTTAAAGTATTTTTCTATGATAGGGGTGTATTCTTTACACGAGACGAACGCTATCAAAAGCACTATGGCATAGATCGACTAGATATTTATCGTAACCTCTACGGATATGGTGCTGATAGTAGCTGCATGGATGTCATCAATTGTTTGATAAAAGACGGGAAGGGTGTCGAACTATTCCGTGAATACAAGCGTTTTGCGGAGCCTTTAGTCAAGGAGATGGGCGGTGAGTTTGATGATATGTTTGGGGGTGGTAGGCTGGTTGCTGGTGACTCTATGGAGAAAGAAGAATTGTACTGGGGTGTCGAAGCAGATTTTGGTAAGTTGGCGGAAGAGGCGAGGGAGAAGAAGTGTCTACCAGGGTTTATTGAGTTTATAAGCCTAGTTAAACCACCACTAGGAAAGTTTGATATAAATGAGTTCGTGAGCGACTTGCTGTCTACAGAAGGTACTAACATTAAGATTATGTGTCAGCTAGTTGGTCAGTTTAACAACCTAAAACATGTAGGCTTAACAAGCTACAGCGACCAGCTTATCATCTGGCGATTGTGTGAGCTATACGGGCAAATCGAGCACTATCAGGACAAGTGTTTGGCAGATGTCTTGTCGAAGCGATATGACGATGAATTTTGGCGTGATATGCCGGGTAGCTTGGGCGAATATGTCAGAGCTATACGGGCAGGAATAATCAGGCCGCCACATGGACCAGTCCGTTGATGCGATCAGTTGAGCAGATAAGCGCTCAACTGATATAATGCTAGACAGTTATGACTGAAAAAATTATCGTCCAACCCCTCCCTGGCTACAAAGAAGTTAAGCCCTTTGTCTATGCGGGCTTTTTCCCGGTGTCCAACGAAGATTACAATGACCTGAAAGAGGCGATTGAAAAGTTGAGCCTGAGCGATTCGGCGCTGCAGTTTGAGCCGGAGAATTCACCAGTGTTGGGGTATGGTGTGCGGATTGGCTTTTTGGGGCTGCTACACATGGATATCATTCGCGAGCGGCTGGAGCGCGAGTATAATTTGGACCTCATCGTCACCAATCCGAGCACGGATTATCAAGTTAGTTTGACGAACGGCGAGGAGTTGGATATCAAATCGGCCAGCGAACTACCTGACCCAGCGCAGATCAAAGAAATTCGCGAGCCGTGGATTGACGGCGAAATTGTGGTGCCGCAAGATTATATCGGTGCGGTGATTCAGCTGATTGTTGCCAAGCGCGGTCGGCAGAAAAATCTCAGTTACATCGACGAGCGGGCGCTGATTTCTTTTACGGCACCGCTGGCTAATCTGCTGACGGATTTTTATGATCAACTGAAGTCGGTAACCAGTGGCTACGGCTCGTTTAATTATGAGCTAGCGGGGTACCAGCCGGAAGATTTGGTGCGGGTGGATTTTTATGTAGCGGGCGAAATGGTCGATGCGCTCAGCGTGATGTGCCACCGCTCGGAGGCACCAGGTTTGGGTCGCGAAATCGTCAAGAAATTGAAAGACGTGGTGCCGCGCCAGAGCTTTGAGGTGGCATTACAGGCAGCAATTGGCGGTAGATTCATTGCCCGCGAAAATATTGGCGCTTACCGCAAGGATGTCACCGGCTACCTCTACGGCGGCGATGTCAGCCGAAAAAAGAAACTTCTCGCCAAACAAGCTCGCGGCAAAAAGCGCATGAAACGCTTTGGCAAGGTTGACATTCCATCAGAAGCATTTATGGTGATGTTAAAGAGAGATTGATTATGAAGAAACCAATTATTTATATTGATATGGACGGTGTACTAGTCAACTTTACATCAGCCTTGACGAAAGTTCCGCCTGAGATGCTTGATAAGTTTGCGGGTGAGTATGACAATATTCCGGGTGTTTTTGCATTGATGGATCCAATGCCGGGGGCTCTTGAGGCAGTTGATAGGCTGAAGGAAAAGTATGATTTATACATTCTCTCGTCATCACCATGGGAAAATCCGACGGCGCTGGGCGATAAGCTGGCGTGGGTGAAACAGTATTTTGGCGGCGATGGGCCGGAGAATATTTTCTTTCGTAAAGTTATTTTTTCGTCGGTCAAACAGCTGAGCCGCGGTGATATCTTGATCGATGATCGGACGGCCAGGGGTGCTGCTGAGTTTGTTGGCTGGCACATTCATTTCGGTACTCCGCAGTTTCCTGATTGGCAATCAGTGCTGGACGAGTTGCTCTAGCAGCTCGGCGGCGCGCTGCTTGAAATCACCGAGCATAACCAGTATAATGGTGACAGAATCAATCAGAGGAAGGAGGGTCATATCGACCAGCTGACCGTAATCATTTTCGGTATCGACATCTCCCAAGGGATGGGGTGGCGCTGATGAAGTTGACAAAGCTATTCAAGAAGGCTCGGCTCGGCAAACGCCGTAAGGGCGAGGTATCGGATATTGACACTGAAGCATCGGTGCCGCGTCAGCGTCCGGTGGCTACCTCAGTACCCGCCGCATCTCCCACATCGCCCGCGCCACGTTTTCCTCACTCTGCGCCAGCTCCGGCTCGGCGTCATAGTATTCAGCGGCAAACTGTAGCCGCGCAGCCAGCTCGTCCTTCGGCTGCGTCTCGCGTTGTACCGCCGCAACCTTCTACTCATTTACCTCGCTCGCGTTCTACCGCTCCTCAAAAGACTCCCGCTTCCAATCCGCCGGCTAAACCTCACCCTAAAAAGCCGGCAGTCTTTCATGACATTATGCCACCGCGTGGCGTCCAGCGCTCGCGAAGCGCATCATTTACCAAGCCGTCCGTCAAGCCCCAGCCGCCGAAGCACGCCCTCTCACCATCACGCGCTTCACTGATCAAGCCCACTACTTCGGTGCCAGCTCCGGCCAAGCGTCCGCTCAACAAACTTTCTTCCGTCAAGGCTCAGCCAGTCAAGCCGCTCTCATCACATCCGCCGCACCCGCCGCTGACGAAGCCACCGCTTTCATCTCAGCCTTCGAGCCCGACTCGTCCGCTTAATCCCGTAGCCGCTGCGTCATCTCGGCGTCCAAACCAACCATCAGTTACAGCGCCCCAAGCGGCGTCCAAACCAACCACTTGCCGCCCGCATACTAGTCCTCGTGCCAGTACGCCGCATGCTG
This sequence comes from Candidatus Saccharibacteria bacterium oral taxon 488, assembly GCA_013100805.1. Lineage (NCBI taxonomy): Bacteria > Candidatus Saccharimonadota > Candidatus Saccharibacteria bacterium oral taxon 488. The sequence continues at coordinate 730,734 of CP040000.1, read as the reverse complement.
ATACGCAATCGACTATCAAGCGCCCACTATCCCAGCCGCACCAACTGCCGACCCAGCCAAAATTACCGCCACAGCCAAAGGAGTTGACCCACCCGCAAGCCACCGCTCATTCCCGTGCTCACATCGCTGTGCCGTCTCGTCGCCCTCAGCTAACGCATCGTCCGCCGCATATTCGGGCGATGGACATGGTACATAGATAAGAAGTCGCAGCTGCTCCCGGAAGCTTAGGCAATAATCTGGTATAATACTCATATGTCAGATCTTGAACGTGTCATCAGGGAATACCAGCCGACCGAAGCGGCCGTAGCGCTGGTGCGAGATACTAAAATTGCGCTACTGACCGGTATTTCCGGCGCGGGCAAGGATACGATCAAAAGACGGTTGTTGCGATCGCCGTCATTTCGTGATATCGTGTCGCACACCACGCGGGAGCCACGGGCAAATAACGGTCAGCCAGAGCGCGACGGCGTCGATTATCATTTTATTGATCAAGCAACCGCACTGACCATGCTCGAGCACCATCAGTTCATTGAGGCCAAGTTCGTCCACGGCAAGGTGTATGGTACCTCGACAGCCGAGCTGCAGTTAGCGCACGACCATCAGCAAACGGCGATCACTGATATTGACGTACAGGGTGTGGCTGAGTATGAGCAATTGGCGCCGGGTTGTATCGCTATCTTTATCGTGCCGCCGGATTATCCGACATGGCTGGAGCGATTGAAGCAGCGGTACGCGACGGAAGCAGAATTTCAAACGGCCTGGCCGAAGCGCCGCCAGTCGGCCATCGCCGAGCTCAGTCACGCGCTGGAGGTGCCGTATTACCACGTGATTATCAATGATGATTTGAGCCGAGCGGTGCGAGTTTGCGGCGAAATTATTGAGCGCGGTGACGTGTTCAATCGGCGTGATGACGAGGCGCGGTTGATAGCGCGGGACCTTCTTGATTATTTGATGGGTGAGGACGCAGTCTAGATGGCGACGAAGAAGTCGTCGTTTTCGCTGAGACGACCGTTTTGGTCGTTGTCGGGGTTGCTTGACCAGATCTTTTTCTTATTAGCCGGTGCGGCGTCGTTCTGGCTGGCGTGGCTCGTGTGGCGCGAGGGTTGGCATTCGGGCGGCTGGTGGATGGTTGGGCTGTTTGTGGTGGTGTGGCTGATTACGGCTTACCTGGCACTGCCGCGGCTGCATCGTATCCTGAGCAGCTTGTACGTACCGAATTATTTCATCGGGCGGACACGGACGGCGGACGGACTGCTGGGTGATCCTGTCAATCTGGCTCTGCGCGGCTCGGAGGCACAGGTCCATCAAGCGATGACCGCGGCTGGCTGGACGTTAGCGGAGGAAATAACCGTGCGTTCATCATGGCGGATGATGGTGGCAATATTGACGCGGCGTAGCTATCCGCAGGCGCCGGTCTCATCACTGTTTTTATTTGGTCGGCGGCAGGACTTTACCTACCAGCAGGAGGTTGATGGCAATCCCGGCAAGCGCCATCACGTGCGTTTCTGGCGTTGTCCACAAGGCTGGCTGCTGCCGGGCGGTCACCGAGTGGACTGGCTGGCGGCGGGCACGTACGACAGAAGTGTCGGTTTTAGTCTATTTACTCTGCAAATCACTCATAAGATTGATGAGAATACTGACATCGAGCGGGATTATATCGTCCAGTCGGCTTTGAAAGCGCGCGCCTCGATCGAGGTGACCACCTTGAAAGATTTTTCCACCGGGTATCATTCGCGCAACGGCGGCGGCGACACCATTCAGACCGATGGCGATCTGCCAGTGCTTGAGGTCGGGCGAGTGCGCGCCAACAAGTCATTGATAGAGGAGCGCGACGAGGTGATTCTCGATGCTACTTCGCACGAGGTGATGCCAGTAGCACACGACACATTGATACAGCAATTTTGGAGTCGGCGGCCGCCACAGATTGCGTTTGGCGTGGTGGCAATGTTTGCGGCGCTGGCGGTCAGTATCATCAACACTGTTGTTGAGTTACTTGCGATTGACCAATTTCATAGCCAGACGGTGGCTGAACTGATGATGGATGGTCAGGTGAATGACGCGGCGGTGATTGCCAATTGGCTGATTGGTTCGTCGATTATCATTGGCGTGGTGTGGGTGATTACGACCATCGTGCTGGTGAGCCGGACATTTAGCGGTAGCAATCGATTGCGGCTGGTATTGATGATGATATCCGGGCTGGCAGTTATCGCTAATTCATTCACGTTGACCATCGGCAAGATAACCTGGTCGACAGCCAGTACGCTGCTGTTCATTGGGCTGAATATTGTAGCGGTGCTGATGTTTTCGTCAGATGCTGCCAGGCGATTTACGCGAGCGCGTAGCCAAGCCAGGCGCGCGGCAAGGTCGCATTAGCACTCGCCTTGCAAGAGTGCTAAATGTGCGATATAATAGGAGTATGACCGAACGTCAACAGGCGATTTTAGCTGCCATTATTGAGCAATACGCCGAAATTGCGGCGCCAGTTGGCAGCGTGACGCTAGCCAAGTTGTTTGGCGTGTCCAGCGCTACGATTCGCAGCGAAATGGCCAAGCTCGAGGAGATGGGATTTATTGAAGCGCCGCATACTAGCGCTGGTCGAATTCCTACGGATAAGGGCTACCGGTTGTACGTCAATGGCATCACCGATGCCCAGATGACGGAGCTGCCGAGCGGCATCGATCGCAGTGCGAGAGCGATCGAAGCGCATGTTAACTCGCACGTTGATACGTCTGATCGAGCGATTCGTAGTGCTGTCGATAGCCTGGTTGAATTGACTGGTAATTTTGGTTTCGCCTCGTTTGGTGATCATCTATATATGAATGGTATGACGCAGTTGTTTAGCCAGCCGGAGTTTGTCGAGGGTGATCACGTGCAAGCGATTGCCAGGTTGATTGATAATATTGAGCCGTGGCTACGTGAAGCGGCACCGAACCACCCGCTCAATGTGTTTATCGGCAGCGAAAATCCGATTGGTAAAAGTTCTGGAGCAACGTTGATTATTAGTAGGTTTTGTTCAAAGTTTAGTAATAATAGTTACATCGGCGTGATCGGTCCGACGCGGCAGAATTACCGTCGAACGATGGAGCTGGTTAGGCGAACCGGTGCGATGTTGGAGGAGGTATTGTAATGGCTGAATGGATTGGCGGACTACTGAGCGGCTTGCCAACGTGGCTAGTGGTGATTATTTTGATTATTATTTTCATGGCTATGATCGCGTTCTTTCCCTGCACATATGGCGACGAGCCGTTTTGGCCGTTTAGAAGGAGGAAAAAATGACGAAGAGTAAGGCTAAAAAAGCTGAAGATTTGGAGCAGCAGTTGGGCGAGTTAACGCTGGATTTGCAGCGGACGCGGGCGGATTTTGAGAATTATCGCAAGCGTGTGGAGACAGAAAAACAGTCAGCGCACCAAATGGGTCAGGCCAAGTCGGTGATGAAATTATTACCGGTGATTGATACGATTGAGCGGGCGATTGTTAACGTACCAGAGGAATTGCAGGATAACGCGTGGGCGAGAGGCGTGGCTGGCCTGGGTAAACAACTCGACAAGCAACTCAAGGAAATCGGTCTCGAGAAAATTAACGCTAAACCCGGCACATTATTTAACCCTGAGCTGCACCAAGCCGTTCAATTTGACGGAGAAGCAGAAGGCGACAAAGAAGTTGTTGCTGAGGAACTACGTGCTGGCTATACACTAGACGGCGTAGTGATTCGCGACGCGATGGTTAAGGTGACGCGCCAGTCATCGGAATCAACGCGGGCGGATGTCAAAGAAAATACTGACGCATCAGAGAAATAATTAGTCGTCACAAAATGAATTAGCACTCTTGACATGGGAGTGCTAATTATTTATACTGAAATAGTTGGCACTCGATGCAAAAGAGTGCTAAAATGAATATAAGAAAAACCAGATGTGATCATAACAAAGAAAGGGGAATCATATGGGTAAAATTATCGGAATTGACCTCGGTACAACCAACAGCGCCTTTGCGTATATGTTGGCGGGCAAGCCAGAAGTTATCGCTAACGCTGAGGGTAATCGTACGACGCCATCAGTGGTAGCGATTAATAAAAAGGGCGAACGCTTGGTCGGACAAGTGGCGCAGCGTCAGCGTGTGACTAATCCAAAGAACACAATTTATGGTGTCAAGCGCTTTATTGGCCGTAAGTTTGATGACAAAGAAGTCCAAAAAGACCGTGGCCTCATGCCGTTTAAGATCGTCAAGAAAGGTGCGGGTGTGGCCGTGGAAATGGGCGGCAAGGAATACACGCCAGAAGAAGTCTCAGCCATGATCCTCGGCAAAATCAAGGCCGACGCCGAGGCGTTCCTCGGCGAAAAAGTCACCGAAGCCGTCATCACCGTGCCGGCTTACTTTGACGATTCGCAGCGCCAAGCTACCAAAGACGCTGGTAAAATTGCTGGACTGGAAGTCAAGCGTATCATTAATGAGCCAACGGCAGCTGCTCTGGCGTACGGCCTGGAAAAAGGCAAAAATGACGAAACCATCGTGGTGTTTGACCTTGGTGGCGGTACCTTTGACGTTTCCGTCCTGGAGCTTGGTGACGGCGTGTTTGAAGTGAAAGCGACCAATGGCGACACTCACCTGGGCGGTGAAGACTTTGATAACGTCATCGTTAACTACTTCCTTGATGACTTTAAGTCTAAAGAAGGTATTGACCTACGCAAAGACAATGCAGCCATGCAGCGCCTGAAGGATGAAGCGGAAAAGGCCAAGAAAGAACTATCGACAGTCACTGAATACGAAGTCAATATTCCGTTTATCACCGCTGATGCTGACGGGCCAAAGCACTTTGAGTTGAGCCTGACACGGGCCAAGTTGGAAGATTTGGTGAAAGATCTGTTGGCGCGCCTTGACGGCCCAGTTGAAAAAGCACTCAAAGACGCCAAACTCTCTAAATCAGACATCCAAAATGTTGTCATGGTTGGTGGCATGACCCGCATGCCAGCAGTGGTCGAGCGGGTGAAGAAGTTGTTCGGCAAAGACCCGATGCAGGGCGTCAATCCAGACGAAGTGGTGGCTGTTGGTGCAGCTATCCAGGGTGGTGTGCTGGCTGGCGATGTCAAGGATGTGCTGCTACTGGACGTGACGCCATTGAGCCTTGGTATCGAGACGATGGGCGGCGTGTCGACCAAGCTGATCGAGCGTAACACCACCGTGCCGACCAGCAAGTCGGAAGTATTCTCGACCGCCGCTGACAATCAGCCGCAAGTGGAGATCCACGTCTTGCAGGGTGAGCGCGAATTTGCCAATGACAACAAGAGTTTGGGTCGCTTTGTGCTTGATGGTATCGCACCAGCACCGCGCGGTGTGCCGCAGATTGAAGTGACGTTTAACATCGACGCCAACGGTATCCTTAATGTTACTGCTAAAGATAAAGGCACTGGCAAGGAGCAATCAATCACCATCCAAAACTCTGGCAACATGAGCAAGGAAGATATCGAAAAAGCCCAGAAAGAAGCTGAGCTGCACGCTGACGAGGACAAGAAAAAGCGCGAGACCGTTGATGCTAAAAACCAGCTGGAAAACGCCATCTACCAGGCAAAGAAAATGCCGGATGAGTTCAAAGATAAGATTTCTGACGACGACAAGAAAGCGATTGACGAAGCGGTCAAGGAAGCGGAAAAGCACAAAGACGCTGACGACAAAGATGAGCTAGAAGCAGCAGCTAAAGCCTTGCAGGACGCCATCATGCCAATCGGTGCCAAAATGTACCAGCAAGCCGCTGAGGACAAAAAGGCTGATGAGTCTAAGGACGACAAAAAATCTGACAAGGACGAACCAGTCGAAGGCGAAGTGGTTGACGAGAAGTAGTCTCGGCGCCAACTCATAACAAAACTACCCCCGATAGAAGGGGGTAGTTTTATATTCTCGTGGACTCAGCGCATACTATCTGTTACCGGTTAATTGTCTGCGGCTAATGTGAAAGAGCCGCACTCTCCAGCAAATCACTATACGAGCCAACCACTAAATCCGTATCCTGGATACTAAGTTCACGCATGTAGTGTGAGCATTGTTGCTCCAGCTGCTCGGCGTTTCGTTTGCCGTCGGTATCGATGGCTTCAATTTCGACAAAATTCCCGAGACCCTTAACAGTGTCGATATGAAACTTGACATTGTCGATGAAGTAAATTTCGCGCTGCTTATCGACAACCACACGTACACCGAGTGCCGCCGTCAGCACCTCGCCGATGGTCGAGTCCGGCGCAACTGGCGATAGGTTGATAGTCGATTGTTTCGGCCCATTGGTATCGGCCCGCCGATAAAAGATAAGGTTATTTTCGATCGGTCCTTGACGTAGCTTCAGGCGCCCTTTGGGCACATCAAAATATGTGTCAATTTGATGGTCAGTCCCCTTAAAGTCCGCGCCGTGCTCACGTAGATATTGGCGCACCGACTCTTGATCCGCGCACCGGGCCTTGATTTCTGAATTGATAATTGCTGTCTGTTTCATAACACCTCCTATATTTTAAGTATACCACGGGCGAGGCTAGCACTCTTGCATGTCGAGTGCTAAAAGCGTATAATGAACATATATGAGTAAGCGCGATTATTATGAAGTGTTAGGTGTGTCGAAAACCGCTTCTGAGGATGAGATTAAGAAGGCTTTTCGTAAAGCAGCGGTGAAGTACCATCCTGACAAAGAAGGCGGCGATGAAGCTAAATTCAAAGAGGTTAACGAGGCATATGAAGTCCTAAAAGACAAGCAAAAGCGCCAGCGCTACGACCAGTTCGGTCATGCGGGTGTCGGCGGCGCAGCAGGCGGTGGCTTTGGCGGCAATCCATTCGAAGGATTTGGTGGCTTTGGTGGGCAAAACGTGCAGTTCGACTTTGGTGGCGATGGCGGCATGTTTGGCGATATTTTTAGCCAATTTTTTGGTGGCAGCGCGACTAGTTCACGGGGTGGTGCGCGGCGCGGTCGTGATGTTGAAACTAGCGTGACGCTAACCTTTGAGGAAGCGGTGTTTGGCGCAGAAAAGAAGTTGAATATAACGCTCGATGCTGAGTGTGAGCATTGTCATGGCGATGGCGTCGAGCCAGGTCATAGCTTAAAAACCTGTGATGATTGCAAGGGCTCCGGTCAGCAGACTCGCGTCATGAACTCGATTTTTGGACAAATTCAGCAAGCAGTCACCTGCCCGACCTGTCACGGCCGTGGCAAGATCCCAGAGCAAAACTGTTCAGTCTGTGGCGGCAAGGGTACGACTCGCCAGCGCCAGGAGATTACCGTCAAGATCCCGGCGGGGATTGATGATGGCGCGACTATTCGCTTGCGTGAGCGCGGCGAAGCTGTTCAGGGCGGCCCACGTGGCGATCTATACGTTCACATTCGCGTTAAAGCCCATAAGAAGTTCACGCGTGAAGGCGATATCATCCTTTCAGAAGAGCATATCTCAATGGTTGATGCGGCATTGGGAACGGAAATTGATGTTGAAACCGTGGACGGTATGGTGCGGATGAAAATCCCAGCCGGCACCCAGTCGGGGACTGATTTTAAGTTGTCAGGCCACGGCGTGCCACATCTGAGAAATGATGAACGCGGCCCGCACATTGTCGGCGTCATCGTTGATACGCCAACCAAACTGAGCAGGAAGCAGCGAGAACTCTTAGAGCAGTTTGATGGCGCAAAGAAGCGTGGTCTGTTTTCGTAGCAAATTCCTCCATAAAAAGTTTTCTCGTGCTATACTAAATTTAGCATAAGGGGAATTAAGCATGGAATTGATTTTTCTGTTAGTAATTGCCATCGTGATAATTAAAGTGGCGCAGAGAGGCAATAATCGGCTGCCCCGTCAATCCGATGATTATCAACGTGGCTATTGGGACGGCGTGCGTGATGCACAGAACGGCCGTGCGAAAATTGAAGAAGATAGTGATGGCCAAGCCAAGCTTATTACCGGGAAACAAGCTACAGCCTCACAGCCTACCGACCCTGCCTTAACTAGCGACGAAGGGGAAGAGCCGAGTGATTCATCGGTTATTGATGCTGTGCCAATTGAAGAAAATACGGATATTCCTGATGAAAAGACGCAGATTATCAAGTGGCTATCTCCAGCCAGTAATAAAGATAAAGAGAAAAATCGTCAAACTACCATCAATGTGGCGCTCTATACGGCATCATTATTGCTGACCGCCGGTATATTATTATTGGCACAAACGATTGAACTTTCGGCACAGCTCAGGTTTAGTCTGGTCTGGCTGTTTATTTTTGTCTATTATGCCACTGGCCAGGTGTTGTACGCCCGCTTGCCGATCTTAAAGCCAGCCTCAACGGCGTTTATTGGTACGGCGTTGGCTGCTGTGCCGATCGGCGGCTGGAGCATGTATTTGCTTTTGGGGATTGATCCAGCACTGTGCTGGCTTGTTACCTCCTTCATCGGTACTTTCCTATGCGTTGATGCTACGGTCAGGCTCAATAGCCAGCCGCTCGCCTATATTTCGCTGCTGTCGATGTTTACGATGACGACCAGCTTGCCGGCTGTTATGCATGCTCAGTTGGTGTGGTATTATGCTGCGGTGCTATTGTTCGGATGCCTGATGACCTTGACTGCGTATTTTTCTAATCATTTTCCGCGCCAATTCACCGAGCCGTTGACGCTAGTTAATCCATTTATCGTTCCGTCTACTTTGCTTCTCGCTATCGGTTCGTCGGTGCATATGGGAACGCTTGACGTCAGTATGCTGCTGCTCATCAGCGTTATATATTATTTTACTGTGGCTATTGTCGAGAAATCAAAAAAGATGCGCACGTATGAACTAACGACGGCGCGCGTGCTGCTGATGGCGGCGACTGCTAGTTTTACTATGTATCTGTCAAATAATGATGGTCTGGCCACGGGTATAGCGCTGGGGCTAGCGGCGCTTGGTAATATGATTTGGTCTATTGGCTCGATGCATGTCCAAAAGCAGCCCGACAAGCAGCACGAAATAGTGCTGTGGATTAGTTTTGTTGCGTCGCTGGTTGCTGTATCGACTATAGCTGGCGTCGAAAGTCCGCTAAGAGACATAATTATATTTATCCTGCTAAGTATGATATCGGCAGTGAGTTTTATGGCACTTTCATTGCTGCGCCGCGCCCGTTTTGGCGGTATGGTAGTAATGTCTGGAATTTTGTTAGTGCCGGCTGGCGTCAGGCTATTTGGCCTTGACCCCATAACAGCCCTGCATACACATTACTCTATCTTTATGCTTATGGCTTTCCTGCCAGTTGTCTGCCGATTATTGGTTTTGAAACGTCCAAATATTACTAAAAGTCAAGCAATATTAGTGTACGGTGCTGCGGCCGCTTGGTGGTTAATGACGGTGTTTATAGCCTTAGCTTTTTTGAATGCTTATCCAGTGGGAGAAGGTATGCTGTATCTGTCAGACTCGGTGGCGGTTGCCGCTATTATCATGGGTATTGCCGCGTGGCGTGAAAAAGTCTACGGTTTAGTGATTGGTATTCATGTCTCTCTACTTTTGATAGCACTGCTGATAGCTTCTTATTTCAAGCTGGCTGGCGAAAATCTTGCTATTTTGATGGCGTGGCTGAACGGTTTGTCGTTGCTGTTATTAGTAGAGTGGCTGTACAATTACCGCAAAGAGGCGGCGGTTAAGTGCCGCGAATTGTTGCTATATTCTGCCATTGGAGCGGCTGGTGTCATTATCTTTTCGTCTATTCATCCGGCAGTTTGGCTGCCGTTAGCAGCGCTGCTGTATTATGCGTTTTATCGGTGGCGTGAAGATGGTTATCTGGGCGGAGCATACTTGGCGACGATTGCTTTGGTGTTGCTGTTCTTGCATTGGCTACGCGTGCCGCTAAGCGACAATTTCACCATCACCGCTTGGGTGGCGCTCGTTGGCTTCGGGGTAGTATATTGGTCGTTGGCGATGAATAAGCGAGCGTCAATCACTAGCGATATGACGCTGCTGGCTGCTACGGTACCAGCGGTGATATTACCGATGATAAATTTGTCGACGGCATATGAATTGCCGTTCAAAATCTTGGGCTGGCTGGCAGCTGTCGCGGCACTTTATATGGCAGTATATGCCAAGCGGGATTGGCGGCCGATGGCGATATTGGCGCATCCAAGTTTGGTATTGTTATTCTACCTAACTGCGCAATGGCTCGGCGTTAAGCTTGAGTTCATGTCGATCGTTTCGCTGATTATCTTTGCGGTGTTTTATGGCGTCGCCGTGGCTATGCGAACCAAGAAATTATCAGTTTATTGGTATTATGCATCATTTTGGAGCGCTATCGGTTGGTCGATGACTTTACTGCTGATGGCCATGCCAGCCAGTGTCGCAACCGAGGCGGTGCTGCTAGTAACACTAACGTGGGCGGTCAATGGCAGCGCCCTGATAGCTGAGGGGTTGCCGAAGAAGAATATTCTATACTTCGACTCGGGTGTTCTTTTGGTGTTGTGTGGTATTTTATTTGCTATTCATATGCTAATTGCGCCTGTTCATGACATAGTGGTGCCATACCTGTGTTCAGCAGCAATTCTTTCAGGGGCGGTGATGTCGTGGCGCTGGCTAGGGTATGCTCATATATACACCATTGCGCATTTAGTGCTGGCGCTCGCTGTGTTCAGCTTATCGACCCTTGTCCTGGCGCTAAGGGGAGATAATGCTATGGAAATATTGTTCCTGGTCGAGCATTCGCTGATGGTTATCATCGGCTTAGCACTTGGCAAGCGGCTTATCAGTATGTGGGGTGCTGTCGGCGTGACGTTGGCTTTAATTTATCTGCTGTCAGGCTATGCTTATGCGCTTATTCTAGCTGGGCTAGCTATAATAGCGGCAGTGATAGTTGTGGTGGTAAGGGGACAGCGGGGCAAACAGAAATAACTTAAGAGTGTTATTACAACGTCGTCGACATTTGTTGTATGATGACTAAGCTAATCAAAACGTAGGGGCGATTGCTGGAGTAGTTTGATGATATGAGTAAACGAGGCCTATTCTCGTAATACGTACTTGCTTTTTTACATAAATATGCTATCATAAAAAAATGAGTATAGCGCTCGAAACAGCACCGCGCCGACCGCGAACGATTGAAAAGATTATTAATCCTAAAAATCTTCCTGAAGCCGGGTTTCAGTCGTATACAGAACTTGTTAATAATGCGCTTGACCAGCGAGAGGACTTTATCGCTGGCGAGTTTCGTAACCCCCGACTTGAACATTCGCGCTTTCGCGATATGTCGGCACTAGATCGGGGTATTATAGCGCTTGGCCAAGCTCGTGAAGAGGCGGCTAATCGTGAACCTGACCCGGTATTTCGTGGGGCGATTGATTCGTCTCTTGGGTTTCGTATGGCAGAGATGGAGTATGTGAAATTGCTTGGTCGGCTAGAGTTTCTGCACGATGAAGGGGCTAGTCTGGAAGAGCTGGATGAAGTGCAGGAGCAGGTTCGGCAACTCGGTCATGAACTGTATGGCCAGCCGCAGCCAGAGATTCGCGATGCGGTGCTTAATGAGTTGTGGAATATAATGGACAGCAAAACCTATCATCCGACAGCCCAGGCGTTGTATGATGACTTAGCGCATGGCTTTAACTGGCAGAGTCAAGAGATGCCGGCAGTGCTCCGTGCTGAGGATGGCGAAGCACGACTCCCTCGTTTTGAGAAAAATGAGGCACTAGAATGGGCGGGTGAGCAGATTATTGAGCACAATGCTGATATTCAGGCGCTGGTGCAGGAGTTCTGGGACCAGAAAGTTAAAGAATGTGGTGAAGAATATGTATGCGGTCCAGCTGATATCGTCGAAGTGTTTCAAGCGGTGATAAATCTGCGCGACCCTGATCATACGAGCGGCGTAACAGTGAAGCTAGTAGAAGGCAAGACCGCACTATCTTGGGAATCTCCAGAGATGGCAGTGGTGGTTGGCGGTAGGCGAGCGCCGATTACAACAAGTGACGAGCTATTTCGTAAGGTACTGCACGAATTTGGAGTGCATGGGCAGCGTTCAATCAATGGACTGAAGACAAAGCTACCAGTCCTCGGGATGGGTTTGTTCACTGATACTCCACGACCAGATTACCTGACCTTTGAAGAGGGGCTGGCGACGACGGTTGAGGAAATGATTGGTGATACTGTACCAAAATGGACAGCTGCAAAGCTCGGCCACTACATTAATATCTTGCTGGCGGAGCAGGGTGCAGATTTTCGCACGGTGTTCGAGACAGCGTGGCGATATCGTTTGCTCGGGAAGCTAAAGAATGATCAGGAAGTGACGGGCGATATGATAGACAAGGAGAAGAGGTTGGCATACGGATCCTGTGTAAGGATCTTCCGCGGCACGCAGCCTGATATTGCGGACCGCCAGCCCGGGGTAGCACCGCTAACCTTTAATAAAGACCTTGCTTATCTTGAGGGCCGTGTTCTGGCGATGCGACATTTGGAGAGTTTATACGCTAATCAGGACGTTGATGGGGTTACTCGTCTCTTTGCTGGTAAGTATGATCCAACCAATCCCAAGCAGCAAGAGTTGATGATGGGGGCGCTTGCGGCGTAGGTACAAGAAGGGTGTTCTTATACAAGATAATAGAGGTACTATCACTGTATGACAAATCAACTACAAGGGACATCGCTTGCAATCTATAATGAGCTAAAGAAGCGCAGTATCCCGGTAGTTGGATATAAGTCCGGGGGAGTGTCGTGTATTGCGTTTCGTTACGCAGGTCGCATGCGATTTATAATGGGCAGCTCACCAGATGTGTCTAATGGTACTGGCCGATTAATTTCTGATAACAAAGAGCTGACCGATAAGCTTTTAGTGCAGTCGGGTGAATTTGATCGGTGGTTAGCGCCTTCGGTGGTAGTGGGCGACGCGGCTACTGCTGAGCAGTTTTTAAAGGAGCAGGGTGTGGCAGTGGTGAAGCCTATTGATGCCGCACATGGTGATGGGGTAACGACAAAATCCGCCATATAGATGAATTGCGACAGGCGGTTAAGCGAGCGCAACAATACGCAAGGAAAGAGGGTGTACTGCTGCAGCGTCACATTGAGGGAAATGATTATCGGCTTATTGTGATAGACGGTGAGGTGGTTACAGCAATTCAGCGCTGTTCCGCAGAAGTCTGAGGCGATGGGGTGCAGACAACTCGTGATCTGATTGACCTAGATAATATGACAAATCCTCGCCGTGGTCAGCTACCTCATGAAAAATCCATGAATCTAATCGACTTGGAGGCTGTGCGGGCTTTTTTGAGTGATGCTGAGTTGCGATATATTCCACCCGATGGGGCACGAGTGCAAGTAACTGGTGTAGCGAACATTTCTGGTGGTGGCTACGCGATAGAGTGCCTCAATGAGATACCGGATGAAGTGAAGTGGATGGCTGTACAAGTTATTGAATACTTCGGTCTGTTTATCTGCGGCGTTGATATTATGGCTCCCGATAATTTTCGAGGGGCGAAGTTAATTGAAATAAATGCGTCCCCGGGCCTTATGCCGTACTATGATCCGCCTGTCGGCATGCCCGCTAATGTTCCGGCTGTTTATGTCGACAAGCTTCTGGCTGCCTACAAACGAACTGCTTCGTAGCTTGACTGATGTGGGTTTTTAGATTATAGTATATGGTGCATGACAGCACAAAAAACCATCATTGGTCGAAATGTGAAGGTGGACTTTGGTCGGCGAGCGGTTAATGTGCCAGCTAAAGTTGACACAGGTGCAGACAGCTCATCAGTGTGGGCAAGTAATGTTCGCGTTGATAAAGATGGCGTGTTAAAGTTTTCGCTATTCGGCAAGGGGTCGCCCCACTATAACGGCAAGGTGTTTCGGCGTACCGATTATTCGGTAGCGATGGTTAAGAGCGCCTCTGGCCATGAAATTATAAAATATCGGACACATTTTACCATTATATTGGCCGGCAAGAAGATTAAAGCGTTATTTAGCCTGTCTGATAGGGCTGTGCATAATTTTCCAGTGCTAATTGGACGACGGACATTAAGCGGTAAGTTTTTGGTTGACGTAAGTATGAATGAAGTAAAGAACCCGAAGAAATCACAGACTATAAGGCTAAATAAAGAACTAGCTGAAAATCCTCACAAATTTTATAAAAAATACCATAAACCAAAGGATAAGTAGTTATGAATATTGCAATCCTATCTAACGGTAATATCAACTACTCTACGCTTCGCCTTAAAGAAGAAGCTGAAAGGCATGGTCATCGGGTTAAAGTTATCAAGTATAAAAATTGCTATGTGTCAATCGATGAGCAGCATCCGAAAGTCATTTATCGCGGCAGGGAAATCGGCAATTTTGATGTGTTTATTCCGCGGATTGCTAGCTATATGACGCGTTACGGGACAGCAGTGGTGCGGCAGCTAGAGATGGCGAATCCGCAGGCGTTTTTTATGAATCGGTCAATCGCTATTACGCGGGCGCGGGATAAACTGCGCTCGACGCAGTTACTGGCCCGGGCTGGGGTGGCGATCCCAAAGACAGTGTTCTCGCGCAACGAAACGGATATCGATGTGCTCTTGGATGAGATTGGCGGTACGCCGGCGATCATCAAGTTGGCGCGCGGCACGCATGGCAATGGCGTGGTGCTAGCGGAGACAATTAAAGCTGCTAAGTCGGTTATGCAAGCGTTTTACCTCAGTGATTCTGACGGCACGAACGTGCTATTGCAGGAATTTATCAAAGAGTCGGCTGGCACGGATATTCGAGCATTTGTGGTTGGCAGCCAGGTGGTGGCCAGTATGAAGCGGCAGAGTTTGGATGATGATTTTCGCAGTAATCTGCATAAGGGCGGATTGGGAGAAATTGTGAAACTGACTCCTGACGAGCGAAAAACGTGCATCAAAGCCGCCAAAGCGATGGGCTTGACGGTGGCTGGTGTCGATTTTATGCGCTCGAACCGCGGCGCGCTGGTGTTGGAAGTGAACGCCAGTCCAGGATTTGGCATCGAAAAGGTGACGGGCCGTAATGTGGCTGGTCGGATTATTGATTATATTAATCGCAATGCCAAGCGCGGTAACAAAAAAGATAAAGTCGGCGCCTGAAGCTAAACTTGCTATAATGGGAGTATGAATGCGGAGTCGGCGTCGATAGTGCAGCGGATCATCATTTGGGTGATCGTGCTCGGCGTGTTGGCCGGGATCGGCTACGGCGTATGGGCGGTGTCGCGCCAGATGAATAAAACGTACACGACTGTTGATATTGGTAAGGGTACATTTCGAGTAGAGGTCGCTGATACGGACGAGACGCGGGCGCGAGGCTTGGGCGGTCGACAGGAGCTGGGTAAGGGCGAGGGGATGTTGTTCGTGGCCGAGAAAGACGGCGACATACCAATTTGGATGAAGGATATGCGCGTCCCGATTGATATTATCTGGCTAGATGCCAAGAAAAAGGTCGTGCACGTCAAGCGTGATGTCTGGCCTGACAATGAGCCGCATGAGGTATATCACACGCCAGTTCCGGCGCGGTATGTGTTAGAGCTGCCGGCGGGTAGTGCCAAGGAGCATGGCATCAAGCCGGGCGTCACTGCGCGGTTTAGTACGGGGGCGCAGCGATGAGCATGGTGTTGTTGTTTGGCGGCGTGGCCGTGGCGGTAACGGCACTAGCGTTCGTGTTGAACCGGCGATTTGGCGTGTTGGCACTGGCACTGGCAGCTGGCGCATTGCTGGCGGAGTTGTGGGCCGAGTGGTTGGCCGGGGTGATCGGCGGGCTGGGCGTCAGTAACGTAGCGGGGCTACCGAATGGTGTCGTGGTAACGATTATCCTGACGGTGGGGCCGCTGGTGCTATTATTAATCACTGGGCCAAAGGGGCATGGCAAGTTGCTACGGCTGATCTCGGCGGTGCTGGTCGGCGTGCTCGCGGCGGCGGTGCTAGTGCGGCCGCTGGGCAAGTTTATGAGCTTGGATGCGGAGGCGATGAAGACGTACAAATTGCTGAGCGACTGGTGGCGCTATGCGGCGACCGTCGGACTGGTGGCGGGGCTGCTTGACATGAGCTTGCCGCTTCGGGCCAAGGCGCCCGCTGCCAAGAAAACAAAGCGTTGAAAATGCCGCTCCTCTGTGATAAAATGTGAAAAGTCGCGTTCTCGCTTCGTTGCGCTGCGCGTCATGTGCGGGCCCATAGCTCAGTTGGTTAGAGCACCTGCCTTTTAAGCAGGGTGTCCCGGGTTCAAGCCCCGGTGGGCCCTCCAAGTGGAGTACAATCCTAGTTCATGAACTAGGATTTTTATTGTATCCATTTCAGGTGATTTGATGTAAGTCTGGCCGCACTTCGCGTATACTAACTATATGAAGTCTCTCGGCCTCACTCAGCGTTTGCATGTGTCGTGGCTGTTGGCGACGGCTGGTGTCGGCATCGTCATCGGTGTTATCGGCGTGATGCGAGCGCCGTACGGGTTGTTTGCTGGCTGGATGTGGTTGGGGGCGGGAGTGATATTGGCCCTAGCGTCGCTCGTCGGGGCGCGGCGCTGGCTGATCATGGTAGCCTTGGTTGGCGGAGCGCTCATTGGGCTGTGGCGAGGCAGTGTGGGGCAGATTGGTCTAGAGCACTATCAAGCGCTGATCGGCCAAACGGTGCGGCTGAGTGGACGGGTGCTGGAAGATCCTGATGTTGATAAAAAGGGGCGGACAGTGCTGCGGCTGGGCGATATCGTGAGTAATGATCGGCGACTGCCTGGCAGTGTTTGGGTGGTGACGGCGCATAACCAGGCGATTAAACGCAGTGATGTGGTCACGGTTCGGGGCGCGCTAACTGATGGGTTCGGGGCGTTTGCGGCGCGGATGTCGCGGGCAGCGGTTGAACGAGTGACGCGCGAACAGCCGGGCGACGTGGCGGTGGGCGTGCGTGATTGGTTTGCGGAGCGGGTGCGACGGTACGTGCCGGAGTCGGAGGCGGCGCTGGGCCTCGGGTTCTTGATGGGCTTACGGCGGGCATTGCCGCTGGAATTGATGACGGCGCTGCAGGTTGCGGGTTTGACGCACGTCATCGTAGCCAGTGGCTATAACTTAACAATTTTAGTGCGGCTGGCGCGGCGACTGTTCGTTCGGGTGTCGAAATATCTGGCGGCGCTGAGCGCTGGTGTGATGATCATTGGCTTTATGGCGATGACTGGTCTCAGTCCGAGCATGTCGCGGGCCGGGCTGGTGGCGGGCCTCAGCCTAGCCGCGTGGTATTATGGCCGGACGATTCATCCGCTGGTGCTGCTACCGGTCGCTGCGGCGATGACGTTACTCATCAATCCGCAGTTTGGCTGGAATGACCTCGGCTGGCAATTGAGCTTTGCGGCGTTTAGTGGGGTAATTATCCTGGCGCCGCTGCTGCAGCGATACTTTTTTGGTGCGAAGCCGCCTGGGGTGATCCGGCAGATTATCGGCGAGACGGTGTCGGCCCAGATCATGACGTTACCGCTGCTGGTGGCGTCATTTGGCGTGATCAGTAATGTGGCGCTGATCGCGAATGTGCTAATCTTGCCATTGGTGCCGCTGGCGATGCTACTGACCTTTGTGGTTGGCGTGTGCGCGGATGTGCCGGTGGTGGCTGGACTCGTCGCCGCACCGACGACGTGGCTGCTCCAGTATATGGTCGGCGTCGCCCAGTGGCTGGCGGGGCTGGACTGGGCGCAGCTGGAGGTGAATCTGAGCTTGCTGTGGGTGGTCGCGATCTACCTCGTCATTATCGGGGCAATGTGGTGGATGCGGCGACAGACCGGCCTGCGGCTGCGCGAGAGTAATGTGGTTGAGTAGCTGTGGGCAATTGTGGCGAGCTACTGATCCCGCTCATGCTTGAGGAAACCTGATGCATGTACTACTATGGGTTTATTCAGCTAATCCCTCGGGGTGAGTGAGCACGGGTTCGGGTTCGGCCCTCGGGCGGTGGCTGGTGAGGCAACTATACATTACTTAGTTCGGAGGAGTGAAATGGGCGAAAAGGGCGAAAAGAACATAGGAGGTATTCTGAGTAAAACACAGGCTGACGTTTTACGTATTGAAGAGGAGACCAAGAAGCAGGTTGGGGCTCTTATGGAACAATATGAAAAGAATAAAAAGCGTCGTATGGCGATGGGAAATGAAGCGCTGCGAAGTGAGGTGACAAATGACCTGATTCCTAGGCATAAGCATTTTGAATCTGCTGTAAAAGAGATGGGTACAGACATTGGTAAATTGCTCGGTCAGCTAGTAGCGCTAGGGTATGACGAAATCAAGACCCCTGAGGAGATCGAAAAAAAGAGAGATCGCCTATGTGCTGATTTGTCATTTTTGAGGTTTGTGCGAGGTGTCGCCCGATTCGCAAATGATAAACGGAGTAAGCTAATGAAAAAGCTAATACAGGGCGTAGGAGAAGACGATTTGGCTTGGTATATTAATCCTAAGAATAGTCGTTCAACATATTGTTCAGTGCTAACAATTGATGAGAGTCTGCGTGAGAAAGAGAAGGCGAGTTTTCGGAGCTGGTATGGCGATGGGCCGGTAGTTCCAATGCTCTATCTTGGCAAAAAATTTGCAGAGTATGATGAAAAAGAACGCTATGCCAAAGCTGAAGAAATAATTGTTCATAAGTTAGCAGAATTCACCAAGCAAGGATTGATACCACCAGTTTCTATTGAGCTATACATTGGAGATAGAGCGTGTTATAACGATCTTAAGGGGCCTTGGGGTCGCTGGTTGTCGGATCCAAATGTCCCTTTCGTAGCTGTAGAGGCGGAATGCTTCTGACGCCATACGGTTCAATAATTTTGGGAGGAGAGCAGTGAGTATAGATAGAATAGATGGAAATAGCGGCGATCAAGGCCCGATGAGTCCATGGGGGTTGGCGGCCGCATCGACTAATGATGGTGAGCAACAGCCTAGTGGGGTCGAGGGCTATAGTGATGTGCAAGACGATGAGACGCAGGAACTGGGCAGGCCAATGACACCTCGGCGGCTAAACGCGATATGTGATGAAATTACCAAGGTACGTAATGAATACCTGGAAGAGGTTGCTAGGCAGCGCACTGAGAATAAGGCCCCGACGGATGGAGAGGGTCTGCATACTAAGGAAGTATTACAGACTGCTCAAGCCGTAATTAAAGAAAAGTACTTAGAGAGGATGCAAGAGGTAGTAGCGCCTCTTGTTGAGTCCGATAAGCGCAGCGATGCAATTATGTATCAGTTTATCGGCGACTTGAATATGCGGCGAGGACAAGGTAGGTTGAGCTCCTATGAGATAAGCGTATCGGATCTTGTGGTGGGGATTGCTGAGGATAATTCTCGGCGTCGAAAAGAGGTTTTACAGAACGTTATGGATCTCGAGCACGATGATTCCGATATCTGGGGGTCGAATTTAGATGAATCACTTCCCAAGGCATATTTAGTAGGTTCTGATGTGACTTTGCCAGAGGACGCCCACTGTCCTGCCATACAAGTCCCATGTGGGATTTTGCAGCAGAATAACGACAACGCAGCCAGGGGATATGTTGCAGGGATGCTGGGTTTGTATGTCCACGAGGGAATCATCTCCTCTCAATACGGGTTGCGCATTAAGGACAAGAAAGGCTTCAATAGCGTCCCCGTTAAAGAGATATATATAGAATCAGATTGCGGTGGCTTTACCTTTCCGGAACACATTGACGACCGGATCAATAGTTAACCCTTCTCCCGTTTTCTGCTATACTAAAAGAAACGAATTTTCTGGAGGCATAGACACATGGCAGGACACAGTAAATGGGCGACGACGCACCGGCAGAAGGCGATTGTTGATGCGAAGCGTGGCGCGATTTTCACGAAATTGGGTAATCAAATTGCAATCGCGGCTCGCGGTGGCACTGACCCAGCGTTGAATGCAAGTTTGGCAATGGCGATTGAAAAAGCCAAGGCAGCCAACATGCCGAGTGCTAACATTCAGCGGGCGATTGACCGCGTGGCGGATAAGAGCGCAGCGGCACTGGAAGAAATTACCTATGAAGGTTATGGTCCTGGTGGTGTTGGTATCATCATCGAGACGGCGACCGATAATCGCAACCGCACTTTGCCAGAAGTGAAAACTGCACTGGTCAAAAATGGCGGGCGGATCGCTGACGCTGGTAGTGTGGCGTTTCAGTTTACCCGCAAGGGTGTGATCACCGTGGAGGGTACGGGTGAGGAATTACTCCTCCAGATTTTAGATGCTGGCGCTGAGGACGCGGTCGAGGAAGACGGCGAGATCATTGTCTATACCGAGTTGAAAGATTTGGCGAGCGTCAGAAATGCATTGGCTGATCAGGGCTTGAAAGTGAAAGATGCCGAACTGCGCTACATCGCTAATACGCCGGTCGAGATTGCCGATTCGGAAACCGCACAGAAATTGATGAAGGTGGTTGATGCGCTGGATGACCTAGACGACGTTGTGAATGTGCATACCAATGCCGATATCACTGCGGAGTAATCTTCGCTCAGGCTATACATCGACTATGTATTGAGCGCCCCCGACGGCGCTCTTTTGCGTTTCGGAGGAATTTCTTTTACAATATAATCAGTCAACATAAGCCAAGCAGGGAGTTCACAATGAAGGTTTTGACCCGCCTACTACTTATGTCAACGATAATTGCGCTGGTGTTCCAGCCGGTGGTGGCGTTTGCGAGCGACTCCCCACCAGAGGCCGCACCTCCTGCTAGCGGCTCGACACCGGTTGCGCCAACCCACACGCCTGCGCCCCGGCCAGCCAATCCAGCGCCCAGCCCGGCAGCTCCGACTGGGCCATCAGCTCCAACAGCAGCTACACCGGACACGACTTCTGGCGGCACGTCTGCATCTACGTCTACGCCCGCTCCGTCAACGCCGACCACGACTCCGTCGACACCCGCACCGGCCAAGCCAACGCCTTCCGAACCTCCTGCACCGTCAGCCGCGGCTCGCACATCAGCCAAACTCTTGATCACCAAAGTTGGTCTCGATACGGCGCACGGCACGTACGTTGAACTCTACAATCCGTCGTCAGGGCCAGTCAATATCGCTGGTTGGACGCTGCAGTATATTAGCCAGAAGGGGCAGGTGACGACGCTTAAAATAATCTCGACTGAGCTAGTAGTGCCGGCGGGCGGGGTGTTGGTGGTCGGTGATAGCCGGCTAACCGATGAGCAGGCTGATCTGCGGTTTGATAGCAAGAAAGTGCTGGCAAAAACCGGCGGCTCTGTCAAATTGGTGATGAGTGATGGGCGGGTGTCGGATCTGGTTGGCTGGGGTGCGGCGTCAGAGCGTGAGGGTAGTCCAATTACGCTAGGCGGCAAGCTACACGCCTGGCGCTGCCAAACAAATGGCGTGGTGACTGATACGGATAATAACGCCAGCGATTTTTCGGTCGGCGAGGCGCCGCGTTTGCGTGAACTGCCAGCGTGCAGCGAGCCTGACGAGCCGCGTCCGCCAGTTGATCCGGCACCACCGAGCAATCGCTGCAGCGGCTTGAAATTACATGAGATCGCGACCAATGTTGACGCGCCGTTTATCGAGATTATTAACGCCGGGACCAGCGACCTCGACCTCACTGGCTGCACCATTCTCGTGAAGGGTCGAGGTAAGAATAAGGACACGACGCACACATTCAGGAATATCGAGCTGGCGGCCGGGGCGCTGCATGTCGTTCGCCTGGCAGAGACAAACCTCAAATTAACAAAAACCGGCAGTGGCGAGGTGTACGCGTTGGATGCTGGCGGCAATGAAATTGACCAGACATCGTTTGCTGGCCTGGCCAAGGACTCGTCGTGGAGCCTACTTGACGGGGAATGGAAGGTAACATTTTCACCGACACCGGCTCAGCCCAACGAATTCAAGCAGTGGCCAGATTGCAAGGCGGGCTATGTGCGTCACGAGCTCACGGGCCGTTGTGTCAAGGAGCCAGTGGAGCCAGTGCCGACGCCGTGCCGTCCGGGGCAGTACCGTTCACCGGAGACGGGCCGCTGTCGTAATATCGTGAACGAGCCAGAACTTGCGCCGTGTAAGCCCGGCCAATATCGTTCACCAGAAACCGGTCGGTGCCGCAATATCAGCAAGCTCAAAACCCAAACGCCGTGTCGTGAAGGGTATTATCGGAGCGAGATAACCGGTCGGTGCCGGTCAATTGCAGCCGCGGCCGCCAAAACCCTAAAGCCATGTCCCGATGGTAAGTTTCGTAATCCCGCCACCGGGCGCTGTAAGAAAATTGCCGCTGATAGTGACGTGTTGAAGGAGTGTCCCGAAGGCTTTGAACGCAATCCAAAGACTCGCCGTTGCCGCAAGGTCGCGCTGGCTACTGCACCGAAAACTGGCTTTGCGCCGGAGCAGGTCAAGCAGGTGACGGGCGCGATGTGGGGCTGGTGGGTGCTCGGCGGCGTCAGTCTGCTGGCGGTTGGTTATGCTGGCTGGCAGTGGCGCTGGGAAATCGGCCGGGCTGCTACGCGGCTGAAACACACCATCACGCGCGGCAAGCGATAACTTGGCGAGTAGCTCGTCGAGGTGGCTGCTTGCATTAATTATTGTCACCGGCTGGGTGCTATAATAAACCACATGAGAATTATCGGCATTGATCCAGGAACTGGTATTTTGGGCTTTGGTGTTATTGACGCGAAGCAGGGCGGCTACCGGCTGGTGACGGCCGGTGTGATCAGGACGCCCGCCCACACGCCGCTAGACGAGCGGCTGGCGGAGATTTTTGATGGCCTGACGGAGATCATCGCTGAGACCAAACCTGAGGTGATGTCGATTGAAAAGTTGTTTTTTGCCCGCAATGTCACTACTGCTATCTCTGTGGCTCATGCTCGCGGCGTGGCGATGCTGACTGGGCACAAGGCGGGTCTCGCGATCAGTGAATACACGCCGCTTCAGATCAAACAGACACTGACTGGCTATGGCAAGGCTGACAAAAAACAAATCCAAGAAATGGTGCGCCTCAACCTAGGCCTCAGCCAAGCGCCCAAGCCAGATGACTGTGCTGATGCGCTCGCGGCGGCTATCACCCATGCAGCGATGTCACGCCTCAGCGTGGTATAATTGATATATGGTGCAATTAGGCAAGGGAAAACGAGCTCCGATAAAGAAGCAGCCGCCGCACATGGGTCGGTACGCCAATCTCGGTCAGGTCAAGGCAAAACCTGGTAAATTACCGCGTCAACACAAACACTTTTTGTGGTTTTGGCGGCTGAGCCGGCCGAAAAAAATTATGGTGTGTCTGCTGCCAATGCTGCTGTTTTTGATCATCGTGCCGATTGCTAGCTATCTTTACTATGCACGCGACATCGCTGATCAGGAACGGCTGATGAACCGCAATAATACCGGTATCGTACTGACTGACGCCAAGGATAAGGTGATTTATAGCGTTGGCAATGCCGAGCGACGGAACTTGGTGCAGCTCAAAGATATCTCTGATAATATGAAAAAGGCGCTGATCGCCAGCGAGGATAAGGATTTTTATAAGCACAGCGGCTTTAATATTTTCAGTATTTTCCGGGCGGCGATTACGCGGCACGGCGGCGGCTCGACCTTGACACAGCAGTTGGTCAAGAACAATTTACTCAGCAATGAACATAGCTTTATGCGTAAATACCAAGAGCTATTTATGGCCATCGCCATTGAACAAAATTACAGCAAAGAGCAGATCTTGATGATGTATCTCAACTCGGTGTACTTTGGTGAAAACGCCTTTGGCATCGAGGAGGCGGCCAAGGTTTATTTCAACAAATCGCCGAAGGATTTGACACTGGCTGAGAGTAGTATGCTAGTTGGCGTGCTGCCGGCGCCAAGCCGCTATTCGCCGATCAGCGGTAATGCCGAATATGCCAAGCAGCGCCAAAAAACGGTGCTCGGTCGGATGCAGACCGAAGGCTTTATCACCGAGGAGCAGAAGCAGCAGGCAGAAGCCACACAGCTAGCATATGCCGGTGGCGGGGCGGCTCACACGAATTCCGCAGCGCCGCATTTTGCCGAGATGGTCATCAAACAGCTCAGCGACAAATATGGCTACGAAAAAGTCATGCGCTCGGGCTACCGCGTCAAGACCTCGCTGAATCTCGACACGCAGCATCTCCTCCAAGAAAATATTGCCAAACAAATGAAGCAGATCAATCGCCTCGGTGGCACCAACGCCAGCGGTATCGTCATTGATCCAAAAACTGGTGAGGTACGGGCACTAGTCGGCAGCGCTGACTATAATAATGCCGAATGGGGCAAGGTCAATATGGTGACCACGCCGCGCCAGCCTGGCTCGAGCTTCAAGCCGCTGTATTACGCGCAAGCGATGGCTGATGGCGCCATCACGCCGGCGACAGTTTTTGATGATAAATTAACTAACTTCAATGGTTATGTGCCCTACAACGCTACCCGCCGCTGGAACGGCAAGGTGACGACGCGCAAGTCGCTCAGCTGGTCACTGAACATCCCGAGCGTTCTGATCATGCAAAAGTATGGAATTAATCGTTCCATCCAAGCCGCCAAGAAACTCGGCATCAGCACGCTCGATGAAAATAAAAATTACGGATTGTCACTGGCGCTTGGCTCGGCCGAGGTTCGCCTGAGCGAGATGACCAACGCCTACGCGGCCTTTGCCAATGGCGGTACGCAGTACGAATCGCTCAATCTCATCACTGAAGTCAGGGACAAATTCAACAAAAACGCTTCGTGGAAAACAGCCAATACGCGCCAAGCGATCAGCCAGGGTGGCGCCTATCTCATCTCTAGCATCCTGTCGGACAACGCTGCGCGAGCGGGAATGTTTGGTAGTAGCCTCACAGTGGGTGGTAAAACAGTCGCGGTCAAGACGGGCACCACCAATGATAACCGCGATGCCTGGACGATTGGCTATACGCCGCAATATGCTGTCGGCGTGTGGGTCGGCAATAACAACAACAAGGTCATGAACAGCGGCGGTTCGGATGTGGCAGCGCCAATTTGGCGGGCGACAATAACCAAGCTGCTGGCGGGCACGAAAACTGGCTTTGACGTGCCAAACGGCGTTGTCCAGCGAAGTGTTTGTAGTAGTAATGGTGGCCTCGCTGATGACTCCAGCCCTGGTGCTTACAAAGAATATTTCCTCTCGAACGCCCTCCCGACCGAGAAATGTGATCAGACCAAGCCAAAGATCGAGGTGTGTAACCTCGCGACCAAGCAAATGGAGTCAATTTTTGAAGATCAATTTGACGCCGCTAAATATTCCAAGAACGCTGCTGATTGTCGGCAAACGTCCACCACTAAGCAGATCACTGTCTGTGACCTAGCAACCAAGCGGCTCATCACCATCAGCGAAGACAAATTTGATGCGACGAAACATTCGCGAAAGACTGCGTCGTGTGGCAGTACTGACGATGACGACCAAAATCCAGGCGGCGGCAATGGCAGCGGCAGCGGCGGCGGTTCGGGTGGTGGCAGCGGCGGCACCTCGCCCGGCCCGACCAATCCTCCGGGCGGCGGAGACAGACGACCGTGATCGCCCATCTCGCTGGTACGATCGCTGAAAAGTTTGGCGCGGGCAGCATCGTGATTGACGTTCACGGCGTCGGCTATGAAGTGAGCGTGTCGGCTGGTGATTTCGAGGCGGTGGCGCTCAGCCAAGACGTTAAGTTTTACACCTATCATCATGTGCGTGAGCAGGCGGAAGAACTGTTTGGCTTCTCGAGCCTGGCGGCGAAGAAGCTGTTTGAAATGCTGATCACTGTTCAGGGCGTCGGCCCGAAGGCAGCGTTAGCAATTCTCAGCCTGGGCGATTCAGAGCACGTCCGTAACGCTATTGCTAACGCCGATAGCGCCTTCGTGCAAAAAGCTGCTGGTGTCGGCAAAAAAACTGCTGAGCGCGTGGTGGTTGATTTGAGCGATAAAGTTGGCCTACCGACGCAGTACGGCCGAGCGGCCGCGCCAGTCCAGACTGAATTGAATACTTCCGACGAAGCGTTAGAGGCGCTGATGGCGCTGGGCTACACCTTGGCTGACGCCACCAGGGCGCTAGAGAACGTTGATATTAATCTACCAACAGCACAGCGAGTGACTGAGGCGCTGAAGAAATGATCTTATCACTTAAACGCTGTCATACGCAGCACAGCTTGCTTATTGACAAGCCTTGCGGTAACGCTGATGTCTAGCATACTATCATTGTAGATATATTGCGGTTTTTCACCAAGTAATTCATCTGATACTGTTGGGGAGTACGCCAACTCTTCAAATTTCGGTGCGTCTATCTCGATGAGGTTATTGTCCTGATCAACGGCAACAATATACGTTGTGAAGCCTGGGCTACCGTTGATGGCCGAATAATATAAGTGATCAACGCCAATGATAATATGGGTGACTGACTTGCAGCCACGAATGTGGCGGATTGGATGATCTTCTGGCACAGGAACGCGGATACCTTGAATATTGCGCGCCTCAGGAGACACTACGAGGTCAACGGGAGTCTCTCGCAATGTTGCTGGGTCAACGTCACGGATCGGGAATTTTTCATCGTCGAGCTTGTTTCTTTCGGGTCCATTATAGACGTGAGTACAACTTCCATGCGTAAGACACCAGCTGTTAATTTCGTAATGATAGCCCATGACACTTGTTTTCCCGGATGCTGGATCGATGCTGCCATTTGCTTGCATAGGGAATTGACCGTAACCATTTCGCAAATCATTGGTAATATCGTAATCTTCTGGTTTGATATTATGCCATTCCTCATTTTTTAGGTCTGGGTGTTCAATTCTCAACCTTCTTACGTGTGGCAGTCCAAACAAATGTCCGGCTTCGTGCATAATAACGCCAGAGTTGATGATATTCATATTGTCTGATCTTGTGACGATGTCTCGTGTGTGATATTGGGCGTAGGCGCCGAACTGACTGTTGTTGCATAAATGAGGTGGCAGGATAAAATAGCGAATCGCTGTACCGCCGAGGGAGGGGATTTTATTGGCTACTTCTCGTATCTTTTCGACAGGGGGGCAGGGCTTTTTTGTTTCTGGGTCAATTGGCTGTTCATGTTCATCCATTGGCATGGTTACTGCTTCATAAACGGTGCTCTTGGAGACGTCCATGGTGGTAGCTAGGATGTCTTCGGCTCTATCAAGCTCTGCTCTTGCGCGTTTGCTCACCTCAGCAACATGTTGTTCTGTTGTTGAGGAGTCGGTGATGATAACAGGTTGAATATCAGGCAGGCTAAATGGCCCCTGTGTCTCTAGTGGCTCAGCCGGCTGAACGGTTTCGGTTATTATTGCGGTTGCAGTTGCAGGTTGAGGTTTAGGGCTACGATGAGCTATATGGTTATAACCCACAAAGCCCGTCACTCCTCCTATTATCCCGCCTAGTATTACACATGGAACTCTTACTCGTAATGGCAGTTCTTTCGGTTTATCACTAGTCGACACGCTGCTCTTTTCGCTCATGGTGATACCAATTCTACAATATAATTTATAATTATGCAATAATATGGTACGAATTATAAGCAGACACTCCTTACCAAGTGGTATAATCCATACCAGGAGGTATCATGAATACATGCACAACAAAGAAGGAATGTGAAATCTGTCCGCTGCTCGTTGGTCAGACGGCGGCTGACGAGAACGTCATATTGCAAACCGAACGTTGGGTGGCGGTGCTTGATAGGAATCAGTGCTATTTGGGTAAGTCATTTATCACTCTGCGCCAGCACAAGAAAACATTGTCGGAGCTGGACGAGGCAGATTGGGCGGAGCTCCATCAGGTAATTCGTCAAATTGAACGGGCAGTCAAAGAAGCGTTTGGCGCCGACGTGTGTAACTGGGAATGCCTGATGAATAATGCAATTAAGGCCGGCCGGCCAACACACGTGCACTGGCATTTGTATCCGCGCTACCTTGGTGGTGCTACATTTGCCGGCGAGGATTTTCCTGATCCAAAATGGCCACGACACCTAGAGGATGCGGTGCATATAGTGAGCGACGAAACGTTTCGTGAAATTATGCAGGCGCTGCGTAGTCAGCTTACAAGAGATTAGTGCGCTCCGCTGTGAGTGATATAATGAATGTATGGCAATTGAGAGAATAGTCGATACCAGTCCGCACGATGATGATGCTGAGGAGCAGCGAATTGAAATCAGTCTGCGTCCGCAGAGCTTTAGTGAGTATGTTGGCCAGGAGCGGTTGAAGCGCAATTTGCGCTTGGCAATTGAAGCGGCAAAGAAGCGCGGCGAGCCGCTGGATCATGTGTTACTCTACGGCCCGCCAGGACTGGGTAAGACGACCATGGCGACGGTGATCGCTAACGAGATGGGTACGAATTTGCGCATTACCAGCGGCCCGGCCATTGAGAAAGCGGGTGATTTGGCGTCGATTTTGACCAATTTGGCAGACGGCGACATTTTGTTCATCGATGAAATTCATCGGCTCGGCCGGGCGGTGGAAGAGATTTTATATTCGGCCATGGAAGATTTCAAGCTGGATATCGTCATCGGCAAAGGGCCGGCGGCTCGGTCGATTCGGCTGGATCTGCCGCGGTTTACGGTGATTGGTGCGACGACGCGGACGGGTAGTCTGGCGGCACCGCTGCGCGATCGATTTGGGCATATTTATCGCTTGGAATTTTACGAACCAGAGGATATCGCTAAAATTGTGACGCGGAGTGCGGCTATTTTAGAGTCGTCGATTCGGCATGAAGCAGCAAGCTTATTATCGACGCGGGCCCGCTTGACGCCACGCATCGCCAACCGTCTACTCAAGCGCGTGCGCGACTATGCCGACGTCAACGGCGATGGCATAATTGATGTGAAAACAACAACAAGCGCCTTGGAAATGTTGGAAGTGGACGAGCTGGGCTTGGATCCGGCTGACCGTAATTTGCTACAATCAATCCTGGAAAACTATGGTGATAATCCGGTGGGGCTAACGACCATTGCTGCGCTGACTGGTGATGAAGCGACGACGATTGAGGATTTTTATGAGCCGTATCTGCTGCAAATTGGCTTCATTGAGCGTACACCGCGCGGCCGTCGGGTGACGCCAAAGGCGAAAAAACACATCAATATGCTATAATAACAGATATGAAAAAGAGAGTTTTGGCGATACATACCCCTGATAGTGTTGGGGAAATAATTACGGTGGCTGGCTGGGTGCATTCCCGGCGCGATCACGGCGGGCTGATTTTTATTGACCTACGCGATCATACCGGGTTGGTGCAGTTGGTGATTAATCCTGAGCAGGCGGAGGCGTTTCGTCTGGCGGAGAGCCTGCGCGATGAGTTTGTGATTCGTGCCAGCGGTGTGGTGACGGAGCGCGGCGAAGGTTTGAAAAATCCAAATATTACCAGTGGTAATGTAGAAATTGTGGTGGAAAATTTGGAAATTCTTAACCGTGCTGAGACCTTGCCAATCCAGCCGTTCGCCGAGGAAAACCAAGCGGGCGAGGACCTCCGTTTCAAATATCGTTACCTTGATCTGCGCCGCCAAAAGATGCAGCAGATGCTGAAAAAACGTGCTGAAATGTACCGACGAATACATCAATACATGGATGACCGCAGCTTCATTGAGATTCAGACACCGATTTTGGCAAATTCTAGCCCCGAGGGCGCGCGCGATTTTCTGATCCCCAGTCGTCTACAAGAAGGTAAGTTTTACGCTCTGCCGCAAGCACCGCAGCAGTTCAAGCAGCTATTGATGGTCGGCGGTGTGCCGCGATATTACCAGTTGGCGGCGTGTTTTCGCGATGAAGATCCTCGGGCTGATCGACTGTACGGTGAGTTTTACCAGCTGGATCTCGAGATGAGCTTCGTTGAAGGCGGCGAGGAGGTTCGCCAGGAGGTTGAGCCGCTGATACGGCAGCTCGCGACCGATTTTGCTGGCAAGAAATTGCTGGATTTGAGTGATCTGTCGGTAGGCGATGGCCAGCCGATTCCGCGTATTTCCTATCGCGACGCCATGGAAACGTATGGATCGGACAAGCCAGATTTGCGCTTTGGCATGGAGCTGATTGAGTTGACCGATGTATTCGCCAACACTGAATTTGGCGTGTTCAAAAACGCTGAGTGCATCAAGGCCATTTGCGTGAAGAACGGCGCCAGCCTCAGCCGCAAGCAAATCAAACAGTTTGAGGATATTGCTACAAGTGAGGGAGCGGGCGGTTTGCCTTACATTAAATATGTTAAAATAAAACACCCCGACGAGGCACAGGGATATGTAATCCCGATCACTAGTAGTGATTTTTATGGCTATGATGCGATTTCGCCAGTGGCAAAACACTTGTCAGACGAAGAACATAGATTACTTATAGATACAATGAAACCTGAAGACGGTGATGTTGTCTTCTTCGGCGCTGACACTCGCCCGGTCGTCAACGCCGTGCTTGGTCGCCTACGAAACGAATTTGCCACTCACTTCAACTTGAAAAAATCGGATGAGGTAGCCTTGGCTTGGATTATCGATTTTCCGTTCTATGAATGGGATGATCATGGCAAGAAGCTTGACTTTGGTCACAACCCATTTGGTATGCCAAAGGGCGGCCTAGAGGCGCTGGAATCGGCGAACACTGATGCTGAAAAACTGGCTATCGTGGCTGACCAGTTCGACATGGTGATGAACGGCTATGAAATCTGCTCTGGCGGTGTGCGCAACCACAACCCAGCGGTACTGTACAGAGTATTCGATCTGCTTGGCTTTAGCGAAAGTTACGTTGAGGAAAAATTTGGCGCCATGCTCAGCGCCTTCAAATACGGTGCGCCGCCGCACGCTGGCTGTGCCTTTGGTGTCGATCGCATCCTCATGGAACTCATTGACGAAACTAATGTCCGCGAGACCCTAGCCTTTCCAAAGAACGGCTCCGGCGTTGACGTGATGATGGATTCGCCATCAACGGTTGATCCAGCGCAGATAAAGGAATTGGGGCTGGAATAGTCCCCAAAGTAGGTAGCAGAGTGCTCAATTATGGCAATGTAGCTAGGAGTGGAGCTGTGTTATCTTGCTCTTCAATATCGTCTCTATTGCATCAAGCTCAGACTTTTTCTTTCGTACCATCGCAATCTTTTTATGCAATATATCAATAGCCGTATCGGGTGTAATCTGGCCGTCATTCCATTCCTTGATGTATTGCTTGATCTCCATCAGCGTAAAGCCTGCTGATTTAGCGAGGCGTATTTCCGTGAGGTACTCGAGTGCACTCTCGTCGTAGTCTGAATAACTGCGGCTTCCAGCAGGACGTTGTGTTACCGGTAAAATACCGAGTTTTGTATAGTAACGAATGGTATCAATAGAAACACCAGATTTTTTGGAAAGTTGATGAATTAGCATGGTAAAACCTCCCTCATCATTACCTATTGACTATAGAGTATACTCCATAGATTATACTACTATTATGAGTAGAAAAAAGTATAATTCAAATCATAAAGTAGTGTTAATTACTGGAGCATCCAGCGGTACCGGAAGAGCGACCGCCGAGCTGCTTTTGCAGAAAGGCCACATAGTGTACGGATTTGCTCGAAATAGTGAGGTGCTTCAAGAAATTAAAGGTCTTCGGCCAATACCGGGTGATATGAAAGATGAAAAATCACTTGAGGCTGCGGTAAAAAAGATTTGTGACGAGCAGGGAAGAATAGATGTACTTATCAATAATGCTGGCTATGGATTACTGGGGGCGGTAGAGGACGTTCCAATTGAACAGGCCCGCAGGCAGTTTGAGGTGAATGTATTTGGGTTGGCTAGGCTGACGCAGCTTGTGCTGCCTAGCATGAGAGAGGCGGGCTCGGGCTTGATTATTAATATGTCATCGGTTGGAGGCAGAGTGTATTTTCCGCTCGGTGCCTGGTATCATGCTTCAAAGCACGCTATCGAGGGGTTTTCCGATAGCTTGCGGCTAGAGCTGCAGGAATACAACATCAAGCTTGTGATAATTGAGCCTGGCTTGATTGCTACAAATTGCTACAAATTAGCTGAAGAGCCGCTTACTCGTTATTCGTCAAATGGGGCCTATAGCGGCGTGGCAAAGGCAATATCGCACAACTTATCTCAGTCATATAGGACCATGTCACCGCCTAGCGTGGTCGCGTATACAGTAGCGACAGTTATTGAGAGTAAGCATCCACGACGTCGGTATCTTGTTGGTAAATTGGCGAGAGTTCTCTTCTACGCACGGCATCTCTTGGGCGATGGCGTCTTTGAGCAAATAGCTAAAAAACAGACGAGGCAGTCGAAGTGATTTGCTGGCTATAGCTCGTGTCTGATATACTATGAATGGACGTTACAAACGATAATGTCCATCTAAAAAGCAGTATAACGAAGGGGGGCAAAGATGCTTTGGAGCTGGTAATGACAGCGATGCGACTATCGGTGATTGTTGAGGTTTGAGGCTAGTTATCGGTCAATCACCAGTGGTCGTACTAAGCTTTCTAAGCTTTAGGGCGGTCAATTACACGTTAGCCACGCTTTCGGTATTGACCGCATCTTGGTATGATCAAGTTTTGATATATAATGTATGATTGACACGAAGTTAGTGTAAAAGTAGCGTTGTATAGTAGTGATGGCAAGCGGGCGCTGCTGATGTATTATCCGCACGATGATGGTTTTGGCCTGCCGGGCGGGCACATTGACGCTGGCGAAACGCCTGACGTGGTATTAGAGCGGGAATTACGCGAGGAGCTGGGCGTTACAATTGATGCGACTCCAGCTGATTTTTATGTGCGCGATCCGCAGGGCAGTACCGCCAAAGACCATAAAATTATTCTTGGCTACACGGCCACGGTTGACGGTAACATTGAACTACCAGACCGAGCGTGTGGTGGCGGTGAGGAGCGCCTAGTCTGGTTGACGCGGACAGAAGTTGAAGCTACTGACAAGCTCGCGCCGGGTTATCGGGATTTTTTGTTGAAGTGGTGGCCCGATTGATGCATAGTGTATAAATTTGACCATATTTTTATAGTATGATATAAAATTCACACGATGCACGGGAAATTACGTCGCGTTACTGCCGAAGAATTTTACGCGGTAATAAAACAAGCTATGGCTGGTGATAGCAGGGAGTGTTTTTTGTCTGATTACTCACAGGTTAATTACGAAATGATGGTGACGGTTCTTATGTATAATGATCAGGCTGGGTTTGCTCTTGAGGGGGATAATTTGGCAAATATCTTTAGCTCAAGACAAAACCCTGTGAAACAGTCGCTAGACATTATGATGCCGTCGGTGTTATCTTTTGGAGTGACAAAATTAGATTGTTTTGGTGAGGATTTATGTCGTAAATACGCTAAGTACGGGTTCGCGGCAGTTGCTGTAACACGGTTTCTTGATGAATACGCCCCTCGTAATTGGGATTACGGGAAATTTGGCAGGCCCGCTGTATACTTTATGGCGCAAGCGCAAAAACTATCAAAGGGATCTCTCAATAATGTAACAGAGAGTGTACCGTATCTATCGTATGATGAGGCCTGGGCGTACCGGGAAAGATTACTCGGTGGCATTTGATACGCTATTGATTATAACTGAACGCCCAGCCACGCTGCCAATACATCACCGGCAAAGTACGCCAGTCCAGCGGCGACCGCCCCGAGGAGTAGGGTGATAGCAGCTTCTCGCCATGGTGATTGCTTGCCAACTTTGCCTTTGATGAAGCCAATTGCTAGGAAGGCAACCGCTGTTAGCGCGGAGCTGACATAAAACAGGGTGGTGCCTGGTACTTTTGAGACTGCAACGACGTCGACTAAATACGGCAACATCGGTATGCTACCGACTACAACGAAAGCTAGGAAGGTTATTGCACCAATGATCTTAGGGGATGCTCGCTTTTGGGTGTCGCGGGCTGATTCTTCGTGCTCGGCGCTGGCTGCCAGGTAAGCACTAGCGCCCATTGAAAATCCGTCAGCAATTAAATTTGCAATCCCCAAGATAAGGATGATCGCGCTGGAAATCCCGGCGCCAGCCGAAGCTGCCACGACGGCAAAGGTCGTGACTGTGCCGTCCACTGCACCGTAGACAAATTCTGAAATGTATCGTCTAAAAAATATTTTCATAACCGTGCCATTATAGCACAATTAGCCTTTGCGGGCCCCGTTCGCGTATACTAAAGCAATGAACATTGATGAATTCCAGGGACTGATCCATCAAAAAGGCCGCGAGCTCTACCGGCCAATGCCGTGGCGTGACCAGCCAACCCTGTACTATGTGCTGGTGAGTGAGCTGATGTTGCAACAAACGCAAGTTGCTCGCGTCTTGGCGAAGTTTACAGAGTTTACCACAGAGTTTCCGGACATTGAGTCGCTGGCAGCGGCCGAGCTGACCGAGGTGCTCCGCGCGTGGCAGGGGCTGGGCTATAACCGCCGCGCTCGATACCTCCACCAAACAGCGCGAGCCATCGCTGGTGGTGCTCTGGCGGCCACCCTTCATGACCTTGTCCAGCTGCCGGGCATTGGCGTCAATACTGCTGGTGCTATCATGAACTATACTTACCAAGTACCAACGCCGTTCATTGAGACCAATATTCGCACCGTCTATCTCAATCATTTCTTTGTGGACCAGACGGCGGTAGCGGATCGTGACATACTGCCCATCGTCGAGCAGACGATGGACCAGGCAAATCCGCGCCAGTGGTTTTGGGCACTGATGGACTATGGTAGTGAGCTCAAATCTCAGGGAAAGGGTAAATTGTCCACCAGTCGTCATTACACCAAGCAATCACAATTCACCGGCAGTCTCCGCCAGATGCGCGGTGAGATTTTGCGTCGATACGTTGACGGTCAGTCGCTGGCCGAAATCACCGCCGAGCTACAGGATGATCCGCGATTTGCGGCGGCACTGGATGGTCTGCGACGGGACGGCCTCATTGCTGCAAAGTGACAGAATAGAGCGCTAAGCTATTGACATTTCAAACTGCCTATGCTATCATAGCCACAGTCAATACGACAAACATAAACAGTAACAAAGGAAAGGTATGGAAGACATGCAAACAGTTATTATACTGATGACCGTAGTGATTATTATTCACTCGGTGACGATTATCGTCTTGTTCGGTGTAATAATTTCACTGCTGACGAAGCTCAAGCGCCTCGTCAACCAAGCTGAAGCGGCGGTGTCTAACATCGCTCAAGCGACTGAGTGGCTGTCTCCAGTAAAATTATTTACTGAAGTCGTGCAACTCTTTCGCAAAAAATAGTCAATCTGTTCCATATATTAATTTAATAGAAACAAACAAGGAGATATATATGAAAAAAGCATTAACAGTTCTCGGCGCCGCAGCGGCTGGTTTCGCGGCTGGTATTTTGACCGCACCAAAAAGTGGTAAGGAAACTCGCGCTGACATCAAGAAAAAAGCTGGCGAGCTAAAAACTGCCACTGTCAAGACCGCCAAAAAAGCCCAAGCTGCCGCCAAAGATAGCGCTGAAGCGGTCAAGGCAGGCGCTCAAAAAGTTGGCGATGTCGTTACTGGAACCGCTCGTACCGTCAAGGCCGATACCGAGAAGCATTTCAAGAAGTCGTAGTAGCAGTTTGACCTAAACGCAAAAACGCGAGATAATAAAAAAGATGAAACATCTTCGTAGTCTCGCGTTTTTTGTGTGCGGTATTAGCCTGGCCGCCGTAATGATACGGTCGGGTATTGCTGTAGCACAGACTGCACCAAGTTCGCCGCCGCTCCATCTGATCCGCAGTCAGTGTCAGTCCATTCGTTCAACATTGCAGCGGATTCAGCATAACGATGCCTTGCTGCGGGTTAACGCCGGCCAAGCATACAACACGATATCGACTAATCTCATCGCCAAACTAAATAGCCGCTTGGCTCTAGCGCAGATCGATAGCTCGCGGATGGTGATGATCGCTCGTGACTACGAGGAGGCCCGCAAGGCGTTTGCTCAGCAGTACAATGAGTATGAGTCCAATTTGACGGCGCTGGTCAGGACAGATTGTGCCGACAAACCGGGCGAGTTTTATGCACAGCTGATCAAGACGCGCGACGCACGTCGACAGGTCAGTGAGTCGGTGACGACGATGAGTAAACTGGCAGCGGATTATCGTGTGGCGGTGGAACAGCTCAAGGTAAAGCTATTGAGCGGAGGTAGTCGTGGATAAGTTCAAGCGACTCGGTCGCCGGATGGCCAGGTTAATTATACAGCATAAGCTACCGACGATGGTAGTTAGCGTGATCGTGGTGTCGATCGTGCTCGTTGGTATTTCGATGCACTTGTATTACTCGTCAGACGCTTTCCGAGTGGACTTGAGTCGGCCGGACTATGTACCGTATCGAGCGCAGATTGATAATTCCAATAATCATAATCGAGACATGTTTGAGGCGCAGGGTGAGGTGACGGGCAAAGTGCTGGATGATTTTCTACAAAAATATAAGCAAGAAGAAAAGAAAGCTGATGGTGCGCGGGCGTTTGCTAGCGATGTGTTGAGCGATGATCAGCTGGGCGTCAGTGGTAGTGGCAATGGCGCGGGCGGTACGACGACACAGGGTCAAGACGGTTCGTCAGAGTGAGTTATGATTACTTTTTATGCGTTATCGCTGTTGGGATGACAGCTAGCTCGATCTCTTGTTTTTCAAATTCTTTGAGGAGCCGGCGGCGCATCTCTGAGGTAACCGCCCATTGATCTGATGGCTGAACCTTACCAGCAACAATCAATTCAACTGATCGACCAGTGATATCGCCGACGGAGACAAATTTTGGCGGTTCAATAATTTTCTTGTCCCAAGATTTTTCCTTGCTCAATTGCTGGCCGGTCTCGTTGATGATATCAGCGGCGCGGCTAATGTCGGTGCTTGGATCGAGCTGCAAGGTAAAGCGCGACATGCTATACCCCATCGTTTTGTTGATGACATGCTGGATGGTGCCATTTGGTAAGTAGTGCACATTACCGTCAGCATCGCGGAGCACGGTTGACCTGGTACCGACGCGCTCGACAGTGCCGCTCGCACCCATGACGTCAACGATGTCGCCGACGCGATATTGATTTTCAGCGATGATAAAGATGCCGGCCAGAAAATCTTTGACAAGTGACTGCGCACCAAATCCGAGCGCGACGCCAATGATGCCGGCGCTGGCAAACAGTGGCGACAAGTCGAAGTAGAATAACTTACTGGCGACCATGGCGGCGATATAGGCAATGATAGTGATGCGCCAAAAACTACGGATCAGCTGTGTTAGGGTATTTTCACGCTTTTCGATATCTTTGCGGTGCCATGAGCGGTGCTTGGCGGTGGAGTGGATCGCGTAGCGAATTGCCCAAGTAATGAAGATGCGGCCAAGATAATAAACGATAACCGCGCCAATGACGATACTGACCGTTTCAACCATCCGCTCGCTTACCAGCCAGCCTAGTCCATGCTCGGTCATCCATTCATCAAAGCGCGACGAATTTAACAGTTGTTTGATAAGCGTATCCATCATGAGTTTAGTATAATGAAAAGTATGAGTTTTGTCGATCCAAATCAATTCGTCATCACCCGGCGACGCAAGAAGTATAAATTTGCATTATTTAACAATTCACCACTTTGTTTTGAGTATGATGAGTGGACGCCGCGGTCGATTGACGTACTGGAGATCGGTGCTGGAACGGGACTGTTTAGTGTCGAGCTAGCGGCGCGCCATCCCGAGCAGCGGTTTCTGGCGGTTGATGTCAAGGCCGATCGATTGCAGAAAGGGGCACGTGAGGCCGAGCGGCGTAGCCTCACGAATATTTGGTTTGTGCGGGCACGGGCGGATCAGCTGGGTGAGTTATGTGAGGCTGGATCACTCAGTCAGTTGTGGGTCACTTTCCCCGATCCGTTTCCACGCCAGCGCTCCAGTGGTCGGCGTTTGACGCACCCACATTTTTTAACGCAGTACGCAAAGTTGCTTGATGAGGGCGGCGAGCTACTACTCAAGCACGATGATCACAACTTTTTCTGTTGGAGCTTGGAGCAGCTGGTGGTGGCTGGCTGGCAGCTTCGGGAGCTAACGTTTGATCTGCACGAATCGGAGCGACTTGATGAGGAGAGCGATGCCCGGATCATGACAACCTACGAGCAGCGGTGGGTTGGCGAGGGGAAGGCGATTGGGTTTGTGCGAGCAGTCGACCATCGGATTAATGAAAGCCAAAGTGAGCCCTCATCCCCTCAGGCATTGGTTGGTTGCTGTTGAGTACGATATGCTGGCTCGGCCTCACTCAATAAATAGAGTAGATTTTCCGAGGGGTTGCAAAATTGCGGGCGTTCGTTAAGGTCACGCAAGATACGCCGACCAATACAGGTAGCGATTGGGGTTGGTATCTCGTAGACGAGGCTATTGTCAGTGATAATGTCAGGTGATTTGGCGTAGATTCCCTCAACGATGATTACTTCTGCTGGGCTAAGCGTACCCGCTATATAGGGCTCTGCAGTTTGCCAATTCATGTGGCGGTGGTATATCTCCTTATCATTAATAAGGTTTTGTAGGTCGATGGCCATCGTTTCGGTGTCGTATACAAACGGGTCATTCCAGTGCTGCCACTCCTGACGATCATTATAATAATAAAGGTAGGTTGCGCCACGGTGGTAGTCATCAGTTGACATGGTAATTGAGTTAATGTTGAGCTCATCCAGCCGTTCGCGGAGTTGTTTGACGATGGTTGATTTACCAGAGCCACTACGGCCAGCGATATGGATGATGCGCGGAGAGTTTGCGGTAGGGGTGAGAATATCAGAAACAATAGTATCAATGTCAAGCTCCGGCTGAATTGACAGCGCCTCCCGCCCCTCGTGTTGTCGTCGGAAGTCGTAGTGCGCCTGCCACTCACTGGTAGCCATTATTTCACCGGTCACTTCCATGAATATATTACCAAACTGGTCAGTAAATTGTTGCCATGATCCATTATCTTCTAATTCAGCTTGTACTAGGCCGTCGTTTTCGAAAAAATCAATAACGACACCGGGTAGCGGTTCGGCGCGTAGTTTACGGATAATTGGTGTCTCGTCGTTACGGTAGTATTCATATAACTCGGGGCTAATCTCAGTCGTCACCTCTAGCCGACGCAGACCATCGCCACTCCGGAAGCCATTATCTTTGAGGGTTGCTTCGTAATGTAGCTCGCCGGTATCACGCCTAAAGGTTGAGCGGAGGCGTAGACTAAATGGCTCATCCGGGTGTGATAGATATAACTGTTCAATCGGCTCGGCTTCTTTGCGCAGATCGGTGAGTTTTTCCGGAAAGATAGCCATGAATTTACGCTCAGTTTCCACCGGCAACCTTCCCTCAAATTCAGGTGTGTGGATGAGTGATTCGATTGACATAAGCGTCGCTCCTTTAGTTGTGTTGATGACACTAGTGATTGTAGTGTAAAATTACTAGTATGAATAGCAAGTATAATTTGACTCAACTATGATTGACCAATTTATCCCCGAACATCACATTCAGAAGCATATTCTTGGTGTGTTGATGCATATGAAATATGCACGGTTTCGGGATATGCGGCCGTCAAAAGTCGATACTAATCTCTATACCTACCACTTAAATATATTGAAGAAGCGAGGATTTGTCATCAAGACGGATGATGGATACTGTCTGGGGCGGGAGGGTCTGTCGTACGTCGATAGAGTTAGTATTAAATCACTCAAAATTCGTACCCAACCAAAAATTATTACTATGATTGTCATCCAAAATACCAATGGCGATGTGTTGCTCCAGCGGCGCACTAAGCAGCCGCATGTCGACACCTGGACGCTGCCGTACGGCAAGCTACATATTGATGATGAGTCGGTCTTGGCTGCCGCTCAGCGGGAGGCGCGCGAGAAATTGGCGGTGGATAAGCTGCCGCTAACCCATGCAGGTGATTGTTATATTCGTGTCCTTGTGGGGAAGGAAATATTATCATCAACGTTGGCGCACGTGTTTTATGGTGAGACTGATGAAGTCGTGGCGGGCAGAGAATTGGTGTGGGCCCGTCCGCATCGATTGGCCGATTATGACTTGGCGCCAGCGGTTGAGCAAATCGTAGCACGGACGTTCTTTCACGACCCGTTCTTTTTTGAGGAATTTGTGGCAGAATTAAATGAGGTAATTGAAAGGAGAGACTATGACAATTGATGAGTACGCCAAGAAAGCCATCGCGACACTGATTGGTACGCATGAGTATGGGGAGATTGATGCGCGACTGATGGCGCAAGTGCTTGGGCTGGTCGGCGAGTCAGGGGAGGTAGCTGAAAAGTTCAAAAAGCTGGTTCGCGACAAGCAGGGAATACTGACAGACGATGACCGTACAGAAATTCTCAAAGAATTAGGCGACGTGTTGTGGTATGTTAATGCAGTGGCGCACCTGCTCGGTTCTAGCCTCGAGGAAGTTGCCCAGATGAACAACCAAAAGCTCGCCAGCCGCCAAGCCCGCCAGCAGCTGCACGGGCGGGGTGATAATCGCTGATCATAGCACAACGCCAAGGGACAGTAGTTTATCGGTTATTCCCATAATGATCGTTTGCTCAGTTTGCGCTTGTGTTGCTTGGCGCACTACGAGGAGGGTATGCATGCCACAAGCCGCTGCTGCGTCGAGGTTATTTTGATGATTGTCAATAAACAGTACGTGCTCTGGATTATCAGATAGGTTTAATGCTGAGAGGGCAGATGTAAATGCACCCCGTTCAGGTTTGTGGTGACCAATCTGCCACGATAAAAGACATGGTCTAAAACCGTCATAAATACCTGCTTGCTGCAAGATAGCAGAGTGGCTCGGCATAGCATTGCTGAGGATACCGATCTGTAGTCCATGCGTCGTCAATGAACGTGCAAATGTGATGACATTTTGGAAGTATACTTGATGATCACGGAAGCCACGAGTTAGCCGATCGTATTGCTCTGGGGATGGATGATCACAACCTAGCCTCCGTAGAAACACGTTCTTGTCTATGAAACCACTTTCGTAGTCGTGCAAAGCTTTTGGCCATTGTTGGTCGAAATGTTCGGGGTTATGCAGGGCGTTTCTCAGGTCACTTTGGATGTCGTAGTCACTTACAAGTACACCACCAACATCAAAAAGGATTGCTGAAATTACTAAATCGTTCATGTCTGATATTGTAACATGTACTACTTTTTCTCTTTTTATTGAACTCCCATACGATATGCGCTATACTCAAGCATAAGGGTAATTATGCGCATTTCTGACAGTAGTATTGAGAAGATTTTGCGCCAGGGTGAGGTAATTTCTGAGTCACAGCTGGCCGAGTTAAAGATGGAGGCGGAACGTACGCACCATTCATTGCAGACGATTATCTTGGAGCACAAAATCCTGAGCGAGGTACAGCTCGGGCAAAAGATTGGTGAATATATCAATGTGCCGTTTGTGACCATTGAGCCAAAGGATATCCCTGATGACGTCCTCAAACGGATCCCCGAGCATATCGCCCGTCAGTACAATGTCGTATTGTTTGCAGCTGATGATAACGGCGTCTTGAGTCTGGCGATGGAAGATCCCGACGATGTGCAGGCGCTGAACTTCATCCAGAAAGAGATTGGCTACAACATCAAGGTGTTCCTGGCGACAAAAAATAACATTCTTGACTGCCTGGAGAATTATCGCGGTAATATTACCGATGAGCTGGATGAGGTGGTGTCAATCCAGAGCGGTGCTGAGTCAGACTCACAAAACGTCTCTGAGGAGGAGATCTCTGAAAATTCGCCGATCGCCCAGACGGTTAACTTGCTGCTCGAGTATGCTATTAAGTCGGGCGCTTCGGATATCCACATTGAGCCGCGTGAGGATTTCGTCCAGGTTCGTTACCGAATTGATGGTGTACTCAAGGAAGTAAATAAGTTGCCGCGCAATGTCCAAGGTGCGCTGGTTAGTCGTATCAAGATCTTGTCAAACCTAAAAATTGACGAACGCCGCGTGCCGCAAGATGGTCGCTTCAAGATCAAGGTCTCGGGTAAGCAATACGCGCTGCGTGTGTCGACGCTGCCGATCGCTGATGGCGAGAAAATCGTTATGCGTATTTTGGACGAGTCCAATCAGGCGGTTGCCCTCGATAGTCTCGGCTACTGGGGGTTGTCGCTGAGTACACTTAAAGACGCCATGGCGCAACCAAATGGTATGATCTTGGTGACCGGGCCAACTGGTTCGGGAAAGTCGACTAGCTTGTTTAGTGTGCTATCAGAGCTTAATACGCCAGATGTGAATATCTCAACCATTGAAGATCCGGTTGAATACAAGATCCCCGGGGTCAACCAAACCCAGACTAACTCGAAAGCCGGCATGACCTTCGCTTCAGGACTGCGCGCACTGCTCCGTCAAGACCCGAACATCATCATGGTTGGAGAGATTCGCGACGGCGAGACCGCCAACCTGGGCGTGCAGGCAGCGCTGACCGGGCACTTGGTGTTTTCAACCCTCCACACCAACAACGCAGCGACCTGTCTGCCGCGTCTATTGGATATGGGAATTGAGCCGTTCCTGATCGCTTCGACGGTCAAGGCGGTGATCGGCCAGCGCTTGGTGCGGCGATTGTGTATGCATTGTCGTCAGCAATATGTGCCGGACACCGGAGAGCTGGCCTACATCGTTCAGATGTTTAATCTCAAGCAGGGCTCGATGCAGCGACTGCATGCGCTGGAGCAGCAGGCGGCAGCTGACAAGATTGGCGGCAATACACCGCTCGGCTCGACTGACGTGACGATTCAATATTTATGGCGACCAAATCCCGAGGGCTGTGACGAGTGCGGCCATAATGGCTTCAAGGGGCGCGTCGGTATCTACGAGGTTCTCGGTATTTCGATTCCGATCCAAAAGATGATCACCGCCAATGCCACCAGTAATGAGATTCAGCAGCAGGCGATTACTGAAGGAATGGTGACAATGCAGACGGACGGTTTTGTCAAGTCGCTGCGTGGCGTGACAACGCTAGAGGAAGTTTTGAGAGCAACAAGGGAGCAATAAATGACAAAATTTAAATATATCGCAACTAAAAATAACAATCAGCCGATCAACGGCGAGCTAGAAGCCAGCAGTCGCGCCAGTGCTATCCAGCTCATTCAAGCTCAGGGTATGAGGTTGGTCGACCTCAAGGAGGCTGGTGACGAGAAGAAAGGTTTTCGCTTTGGGGGTGGCAAGAAGTCAGTGCCGACCGAGGAGTTGGTTGGTTTTACCAGGCAGCTTAGCACCATGGTGTCTGCCGGTGTGCCGATTCTCAGGTCGCTCAACTCAATGGCGCAGCACGCCGAGAGTCCACATTTTCGCGAGATTTTGAACGCAGTATCTAAGGAGATCGAGGGCGGTGCCTCGTTTGCTGATGCGCTGAGTAAGCACCCCGAGGCCTTCAGTGATGTGTATGTGAACATGGTGCGTGCTGGTGAAACGGGTGGTATTTTGGACGATATCTTGAAGCGCTTGGCTCTGCAACAGGAAAAGAATTCGTCAATGAAAAAGAAGATCAAGAGTGCTATGACCTATCCAATGGTGCTGATCGTCATCACCATCGGGGCGTTCTTTGGTTTGATGATTTTTGTCTTGCCAATGATTGGCAAGACGATTAAGGATCTGGCGGGCGAGGACGCAGAGCTGCCGGCGCTGACGCAGATACTGATGAGTATCAGCCAGTTTATGGTAAGTTTTTGGTATATTATTTTCCCGTTATTATTTGGCGGTGTGTACGTCCTTCTTCGCTACATCAAGTCGCCAAAAGGTAAAGTCAAGTTCCATCATTTCGTCCTGAAAGCGCCGATCATCAGCAAGATTATTCGCAAGGTGGCGGTGGCGCGGTTTACGCGTACCTTTTCGGCGCTGATTGGTGCGGGTGTGTCGGTACTCGAGGCGCTGGAAGTGACGGCCCGGGCAGTCGGTAACACGGTGTATCAAGATTCATTGCTTGACGCCGCCAAGCGCATTAAGAATGGCGAGGTTTTGTCGCGGATTATCAATGAGCGCGAAGATCTCTATCCACCAATCGTTGGCCAGATGCTGGCGGTCGGTGAAGAGACGGGCCAGACGGATAAGGTGCTGGTCAAGGTGGCGGATTTTTATGAGGAAGAAGTCGATGCGGCGATTAGCGGTTTGAGCTCGACGATTGAGCCGGTGATGATCGTCTTTATGGGCGGTATGGTCGGCTTGATCGCGGCGGCGGTGATGATGCCGATTACTGGATTAGCAAATCAAATTAAGGGATAGTTGGTTTTTCAAAATGCTTATGCTATACTTAACAAAAAGAAGAGATGTGGGCAAACGATAGTGGCAAATATTTTCTACAAGTCAAAGCCGATCATCGGGCTTGATATTAACAAGGCCGGCGTTCGGGTAATGTCAGTCGATATGGCGCGGATGACGGTGCACGGATACGGCGCAATTGAGCTGGA
Source organism: Candidatus Saccharibacteria bacterium oral taxon 488 (assembly GCA_013100805.1). NCBI lineage: Bacteria > Candidatus Saccharimonadota > Candidatus Saccharibacteria bacterium oral taxon 488. The sequence continues at coordinate 686,597 of CP040000.1, read as the reverse complement.
TCCGGCGAAGGACGAGAGCGATGACCGGGCAGAGTATCTCTGCGGCAAGATTAATCAAATGTTTGAAAAGAATATTGTCGGGCGGCTCGGCAGTAACCGCGTGGTGCTGGGATTGCCGACGACCAAGACGTATGCGCGCACCTTTGCGCTGCCGATCAAGCAGGAGAATAAGATTGAAGAGGCGGTGAATCTCGAGGTCGAGCAGTACGTGCCGATGCCGCTTGATTCGCTCTACGTCGATCATCAGATTATCAAGCGCGGCAAAGAAAATTTATCAGTCTTGATGTGCGCGGTGCCGCAAAAGATCGTTGACGAGCAGCTAGCAATTGTTGAATCGTGTGGCATTGAAGTGGCGATGATTGAGCCGAGCATCAATGCGGTGGCGCGACTGCTTGAGCGCACCAAAGAGGGGTCGCTGCCGACAGTCATCGTTGACATCGGCCCGGCGACGACCGATATCGCTATTCTTGATGCGGCAATTCGCGTGACCGGTGGTCTAAACATTGGTGGCAATACATTGACGCTTGACATCGCGAAAAAATTGAACGTACCACTTGAGACGGCGCACCAATTCAAGGTGCTTAATGGCCTCAACACTGGTCCGCGCCAAGAAAAAATTACCGAGGCACTAAAGCCGAGCCTGCAGCGGATCATCGGTGAAATCCAGAAAGTTATTCGCTACTACACCGATCGCTTCCCGGATGAATCGCGCCTTGAACAGGTGCTAATCGTTGGTAGCGGCAGTAGCGTGCCGGGGCTTGGTGAGTACTTTACGGGCGAGCTGACCTTACCAGCACGAGTGGCCAGTCCGTGGCAGTCGCTGAACTTTAATAATTTAGCACCGCCGGCCAAACAGCTACGACCGCGGTTCATGACGGCAGCTGGTTTGTCGCTGGTGCGAGCGGAGGAGATTTGGCATGATTAATCTGTTACCGCCGAAAGTTAAACGCGAGATTGTCGCTGGCCGGTCAAATGTAATATTGTGGCGCTACTGCGTGGTGTCGTTGATTCTTGGCTTCTTACTCATCGTGGCGACAGTAGGTATTTATTTGATCATGGAGCATACAAAAACGACTGCTCAGCAGACGATTGAGACGGGTAATCGTCGGGCGCTGCAGTATCAAAAAGTCCAGCAGGATTATGATTCGTTTAGTGCAAACCTCAAGATTGCCAAGGCGATTCTCGATAAAGATGTGCGGTATTCAAAGGTAGCACTCAAGATCGCTCAGGCGATGCCATCGGGGACAATTTTGCAAACGTTGACGCTAGATAGCAAGAAGCTCGGCACGCCGATGACTATCAACGCACGCGGTAAAACATATGGTGATGCGTTGCGGCTCAAGGATAGCTTTCAGCAGTCGAACCTCTTTAAGGATGTTAATCTCGCCTCGGCAGTGGCTGAAAAAGAAAGCAAGGATGGTTACCTGATTAGTATTACAATTAATGTGACGATGGTGCCGGAGGTAGCAAAGCAATGAGCGAGAGAAAACGAGAGAAAATGACGCCAGCGGTGACCATGCGGATTGTCTTTTCGCTGTCACTGGTACTAATCCTAGTCGGTATGGGGGTGATTGTCTACTTTGGCTACACCATGCTACAGGGTACTGCTGAGGAAGTTTCTAAGATCCAGACCGAGGCAAAAGCAGTTGATGCTAAAGTGCAAGATCTAGCACGGCTAGAAAAAGAGATGGAAAAATATAAAGATAGTGTTACTAAGGCGCAGCAGCTGGTGGCAGAAACCCAGCAGTATCAGTATCAGAACCAGATTATTAATGACCTTACCGCCTACGCAAATAAGTCTGGAGTGGGCATCGCCGGGTTTACGTTTGCATCAGGATCGGCCGGAGCAGGAGCGAAGTCAAACTCGGGCTCATCAGGTAGTTCGGGTACGAACACCGGCTCTGGTTCAAATAATGCTGCTAGCACCGCTGGGCCAAAGAGTATGAAGGTGTCTGTTCGCCTCAACGAAAAAACAGACTACATGGCACTCCTTCGATTTATGCATTTAATTGAGCAGAACTTGACACGGATGCAAATTGCTAGTGTTAGTATGTCAAAGACCGAGGGGGCTGGCCAAGTGAATACACAAACTCTGGATGTGGAGGTATATGTTCGATGAAAAATTCACCTGATATTTCACAAATTGGCACGCTACTCTCGCACTTTTTCCGCCGCTATCATGTCATTCTCTACACGTTAACGGTGGTGGTTGGTGTGTCGGTGGCGATCTTCCTCCTGTACAGCCTGCTCGCCTCATCAAATCCGAAAGAAGATACTATCCAGCAGCAGACGACGCGATTTGACCAGAAGACGATTGACCAAATTAACAGTTTCCGCACACGCGACACCGCCAATGCTAATTTTAGTCTACCGGCCGGGCGGACAAATCTGTTTGCCGAATAGCGTGGATATCGCTATAATGTGAGAAGTATGCTAATTTCTGCTGAACGATTTGATAGAGCACCAGTAATGAGCCTGCAGACCGGCTCGGAGCTGGCGCGGACATCGCGGGCGGTGATCGACCCGCGCAATTTATCAATCGTGGCGTACGAGCTAGAAGGGCCGACACTTGACCAATCGCCGACTTTGCTGCGAATCGCTGATGTGCGGGAAATTGGGCCGCTAGGCCTGATCATTGATTCCGCGGACGAGCTAATTATGCCAAGCGATGTCCTGAAGATCAAGGAAGTGTATGAATTTCAGTTTGCACTAGTCGGCAAGTACGTTATTGACGAGAAAAAGCGTAAGGTCGGCAAGGTCATCGGCTACACGCTAGAGGCCGGTAATTTTGTGATTCAGCAGCTCCGGGTGCGACGGCCGTTACTCAAGAGTTTTGGCGATACCGAACTACTGATCCATCGTTCGCAGATCGTTCGTGTGACTGATGAACATATTGTTGTCAAGACGCCAGAGATTCGCCACAAGGAGCCGGTTATTCAACCGCAACCAACGTTTGAAAATCCATTCCGAAAGGCGCATCCTGCGGCCGAAGCTGACGGCAGCGACAGCAAATGACGTTAGTGATTGCCAGTTCGTTAGCGATGCAGCGGCTGGGTCAAATAATTGGGTCTCGTCTGCGAGGTGGCGAGGTGATTGAGTTGGTCGGGGACATCGGCGCTGGTAAGACGACACTAACGAAAGGTATTGCCGAGGGGCTCGACATTACTGAACCGGTACAGAGCCCGACGTTTACTATTTCCCGTGTGTATCAGTCACCGAGAGGCCTGACGCTGGCTCATTATGATTTTTATCGATTGGGTGAGGCGGGCATCATGGCGGAGGAAATTCGGGAGGTAACCATGCAACCGCAGACCGTGACAGTGGTTGAGTGGGCGGGTGCCGTCGAGCAGGTATTGCCGGCCGATCGACTGACAGCGAGGATTCTAGCAATTGACGAACAGTCGCGGCGTGTCACGCTGAGTGCTGGCGGGCCGACGAGCCAAGCGCTCCTCGCGACAATTAGCGCGGCGGACGAGGAGTTGGCATGATTATTCTGCTTGATACATCGACGATGACGTGCCGTTTAACGATTGTTCAGGGCGATAGCCGGCGAGAGGTAGCGTGGGAAGCGGGTCGTGGTTTGGCCCGAGGGCTGCTACGATTTTTGGACGAGCAGACAGGCGGCATTCACCACATCAGTGGTATCGGTATCATGCGTGGGCCGGGTAGCTTTACGGGACTGAGGATTGGCTGTGCGGTGGCAAACACGTTGGCGGAGGGACTCGGTATTCCGATCGTTGGCAGTAGTGGCGATCACTGGCGAGATGACTGCCTGGAGCGGCTGAAGCGCGGCGAAAACGACACGATTATTCTCCCCGAATATGGCGGCGAAGCTCACATCACGACTCCGCGCAAATAGTGGTATTTTCCTCCGCAATATCGTACAATAAAAGTAGGCGGTTTTAGATTAGTGGCTGAGCCGCTCTATTGCATCAGTTGAATATGGTCAGTCGTTGATACATTTCTCGGGGTGTATACCCGGGGCGATTGGTCAGAAAAGAAAGGAAATCATATGGTAGGAATAGTTATTGGCGGCTTGGTTGGCGCGGCACTTGGCGTGGGCGGTTTTTACGCCTATCAGCGGACAAGGCAAGCTAATGGCAAGTCGCAAATTGAGCGTGACATTGCCGAGGCAAAGAGTAAGGCCAGCGACATTGTCCTGAAGGCTAAGGACGAAGCCTTAAAAATCGAAAATGAGCGCCGCCGCGAGTGGCAAAAGACCGAGAATCGGTTGGCGGATCGCGAGCAGACGCTGGATCGGAAATTGGACGAACTAGACAAGCGGGCGGAGAAGCTGCGCACGCACGAAGATGAGGTTGATAATCTCAAGGAAGAGATTCGCACTATTCGCACGCGTCAGCAGGAGAAGCTCGAGAAGATTGCCGGCCTAAAGAAAAAGGATGCTGCCGACAAGCTCATGCAAATGACCGAGCGCGATATCAAGAACGACCTGGTTGGCTTGGTGTCGAAATTACAACACGAGGCTATGGATGATGCCGAAGAGCGGGCGCAGATGATCTTGCTCACCGCGATGGAGCGGATGAGTAGCGAGGTAACGGCTGAGCGAACAGTTACGGCCGTCAAGCTGACTGATGATGAGATGAAAGGTCGGATTATCGGTAAAGAAGGTCGCAACATTCAGGCGTTGCAGCGCGAGACTGGTGTCGATATTTTGGTGGATGACACGCCGGGCATGATCGTGTTGTCGAGTTTTGATCCGATTCGCCGGCAGGTGGCTCGCTTGAGTCTCGAGATATTGATGAAAGATGGTCGTATCCATCCGGCCCGCATCGAAGAAGTCGTCGCCAAGGCGAAAAAGCAGATCGATAAAGAAGTCAAGCAGGCTGGTGAGGATGCCATGCGCGAGACGGGCGTTGTCGGCATCCCGAAGGAAATGCAGCGACTGCTAGGTGAGCTGAAATTCCGAACGAGTTATGGGCAGAACGTGTTGAAGCATTCTACCGAGATGGCCCAGATGGCGGGGATGATCGCTGAGGAAATTGGTGCCGATGTACGCATCACGAAAATCGCGACACTGCTGCATGACGTTGGCAAGGCGGTGACGCACAAGATCGAGGGCAAGCATCACCACATCGGTGCCGAGCTAGCGCGCAAATACGGCATGGACGAGCGGATCGTTCACGCCATCGAAGCGCATCACGATGATATCGAGGCGACGACACCAGAGGCACTGATCGTGCGAGTGTGCGACGCTGCCAGCGCCGCTCGGCCAGGAGCACGTAACATTTCGGCTGAGAACTTTGCCGAGCGGATGCGCGATCTAGAAAATGTAGCAACCAGCTTTGCCGGCGTTGATAAGGCCTATGCGATATCGGCTGGGCGTGAAGTGCGGGTGATTGTCCGGTCAGAGGACATTGATGATCTAAGCGCATTCAAACTGTCGCGCGATATCGCCACCAAGATTGAATCGACCATGCAGTACCCAGGCACCATCAAGGTTAACGTTATCCGCGAAACACGGGCGATCGAGTACGCAAAATGATAAAAAGTGGTTGGTTGCCGTATGAGGAATGGCAGAAGGCGCAGGACACTCGGATCGCCAGCGCCGCATTATTAATCGAAAATTCAGCGGGTGAGCTGCTCACAGTCAAGGCGTATTACAAGACGCATTGGAGTCTGCCTGGTGGTATGGTTGACGCTGGTGAAACGCCGCTACAGGCAGCACTTCGCGAAACCCAGGAAGAGGTCGGGCTGGTCGTTACCGAGGAGGAAGTCTCATTTTTTGCGGTGGCCTCACGCTCCAGCGACAAAGGACTGGCGCATCAATATATCTTTCGGGTGGTTCTGGATGATGCGCGGCTGGAACGAATTGTCTTGCAGCAGTCGGAAATTGATGCCTATCAGTTCCTGAGTCGCGACGCAGTGCTAGCGAGCAACAAAGAGTTTGCGTGGTCGATACCACATTGGGCTCATCATCGGCCAGGCGGCTATGTCGAGACGCTAATCGTTGACGGCGATGACGAACGTCAAGAGGCGGTTACGCAATTCGTGGGATTTGGTTCGTAGGAAAAATAAACGGAGGAGGAATGATGGGAATATTGGTTATCAGTCGACACGGCGAGAGTGAATGGAATCTGCTCGGCAAGTGGACGGGCTGGACGGATGTGGGGCTCACGGAAAAGGGGCGAGCTGACACAGTGCGGCTGGGCGCGCTACTCAAAGACATTAGTTTTGACGAGGCGTATACGTCGGCGCTCAAGCGAACGCATCAGACGCTGGAAGCACTGCTTGAAGGGCGTGGTATGGGCAGTCTGCCGACGACGCAAGCAGCCGAGCTGAACGAGCGTGATTATGGTGATCTGACCGGTAAAAATAAGTGGGAAGTCAAGGCTGAGATTGGCGAGGAAGCATTCAATGGTATCCGACGCGGCTGGGACTATCCGGTGCCGGGCGGTGAAACGCTCAAAGATGTTTATGCGCGGGTCGTGCCATACTTTGAGCGAGAGATTTTACCGAAACTACAGGCAGGTGAGAACATTCTATTGGTGGCGCATGGTAATTCTATCCGCGCGCTGATGAAACATCTCGACCACGTGCCAGAAGCAGACATGGCCCATGTGGAAATGCCGTTTGGCCAGCTATTGGTATACACCTTTGAGCCGACGTCTGATCTACCGACGAATAAAGACGTATTGTCGGTGGAGATTGAGGCGGTGAACGCGTAGCTGATTGCGTTACTCATGCGGCAACCGATTGGCGTAACGCCTGATGTCCGATCGCTGTTTTTACGTACGTTTTATATTCTTCAATTTTATCATCTGGGCCCGTGTACTTACCCTCAACGTTGCTCAGTTTAATTGTCGGCACACCATCAACCGCCGTGGCTTTCATGACGAAATTATTCGCCTTAACCCCGAGGTCGTTTGTCAGTGTTGTGCCCCAGCCAAATGTCACCTTGATACGATCCTTGAAATAATCAGCCAGTTTGATAATTGTCTCGATATCCAGTCCATCGCTAAAGACGATCGTCTTTTCGTGCGGATCAATACCATGTTGTTCATAAAATGTAATCACCGTATCACCAAACTGCATCGGGTCGCCAGAGTCATGACGCAGAGCCTGCCATGAAGTCATTTGCTCCGGTGTGAAGTCAGCGAAAAAGAACTCTGTCGTAAATGTGTCGGTTAGGGCGGTTGATAAACCTTCGCCATACAGCTGCCGCCAGTCTTGGAGTACCTGATAGTGGCCATCTAACGGATTGTCGCCGGCCTTGTCGGCTAGTGCTGCGTAAACCATCGGTAATTCATGTGCGAATGTACCAATTGGCTGCAAGCCAAGCTCATGTGCCAAATAAATATTTGAAGTGCCAACGAAATTATCAGGAAGTTCACGTGCGACGCGCTCAATGACATGCTTTTGCCAGTCGTAGCTAAACCGTCGTCGCGTGCCGAAGTCCGAGAACTTGATGTCTGGGCGATTTTTTAACATATCAATTTTCTCGCTTAAGCGCCGATCTCCTTCGGCATATAGTTCTTTTAGCGAACTACCTTCATGGGCAAGTTTATTCTGGAAATATAATTCGTTCAGCTCGCTCATGACCACTGTTTCCCAAAACGTAACCAGTGGCCATTTGCCTGTAGTACTAACCGCTAAATCGCCGCGCTCATCATAACCAATGTCAACAGGCGGTAGGGGATTGTCATGTAAAAAGTCAAGGTATTCTGGCGTGAATTGTGCTGTACCGTCTTGATTTTGTAGGCTGGCGAGATAGGCGATCTCATCAGGTTGCCAGCCGTTTGCCACGTTACTGAGCCGGTTGCGTAATTCTTCTGCGCTCACAAATTCTGATAGCAGGGTAGGAGCGCGGTTTTTCAAGGTGAAGGTGACCTCGGCGTCAGGATGCTTGGCGTGCTCCAGCTGACCCATGGTCGCCTTATAGTAATCTAGGCCTTGTGATAATTTAGGTTCACGGTTCATTGAACACTCCTTTCGATCATCATCATTTTAGCCTCACTGGTTGAAACCGCCAGAACGTGGGCCTCTTTCATGGCGGCTAAGGCCTCTTCTTCGTCAGTCGGTGTGAGTCCAACAGCACGGATAGCCTCTCGCAGTAGATGGATGGAAACGCGCGCATCGTCTCGGAAGTGGTTGGCAATATCCAGAGCAGTCGCCTTCACGCAAAAGTCAGTTGCGAGCCCGCCGAGAAATACTTTAACCTTCTCGTGAGGTGTTCGTGGTGTGATAATGGTCTCCAGTGTTTCGCCCGTGTCACTCTGACCCTCCCAACCAGAATACCCGTCAGTTTGACCCATACCTTTGTTGATAACAATGTCATCGGGTCGCACGTCAAGCTTATCATGAAAGGCAGCGCCAGTTGTGCCAGCGACACAATGAACTGGCCACTGGCCGCCAAAATTACTAAAATGTGGTGTTTTAGCAGGGTGCCAGTCGCGAGTAAAAACTACCTGTCCATCATGGTGCCGCACCGTCTCGGCGATGGTATTGAGCGGGGCAACGACCTGCTCACTCTCGGCAACTGCTAGGCTGCCATCGATAAAATCATGCTGCACATCAACGGCAACAAGTACATTTCGAGTTGGTTTTACTGTTTCCATAGATTGCCTCCTTACTTAATGTATAAACTACACTTACTGTATAGTCTAGCAACTAGTTATTGTGTAGTCAACACTAATTGGTAAAATAATATAAAAAATTGATACCCTATCCTGCCCCTGGCTTGGTGATATTAGCTAATCAAAGCTCCGCGATAACGTCTCGAGGTTTTGGGAATTAAACTCGTATAGTTTTGCTGGACGATGTGCGCCGTCACGCCATAACTCGTTGGTTTCATGAATGAGGTTGAGGCTGAGGAATTTTTTGCGAAAATTACGCTTATCAAATTCACGATCAAAGATAATTTCGTAGGCGTTCTGTAGTTGGGTCAGGGTAAAACGCCGCTCCAGAAATGCCGACACAGCATTCGTATATGTTAGCTTGGCGATCAGTCGCTCTCTGGCGTATTCAATAATGCTGGCGTGATCATAAGCCAGTGGCGGTAGATTATGTACATCAAAAAATGTCGCGTGCGACGTCGCCTCGTCGAGCGGGATAGTACGCCCACACCCGAGGTATGTCACCGATACAGCATGTCCTCGTGGGTCACGGTCGACCGTGTCAAAGGTGTAGAGCTGCTCAATGTAGCTCAAGTTATTCTCAACATCCACGCCCGTTTTTTGGGTAACGATACGTCTCAGTGCGGCTGTCGTTGTCTCGCCCTTGGCGTTGTATCCGCCGGGCAGCGCCCATTCACCCTTAAACGGCTCGTTGGGGCGCTTTAGGAGCAGGACTTCTAGTGCGCCGTTACTAATTTGGAATATCACGGCGTCAACGGTTAGCGTCGGTGGAACGTATGGTTTCGTGTATTTCATACAATATATAGTACCCTGAAGTAGCTAGTTTGCCAAGGCAGACATTGTGGCCTTGAAGACTGATGTGAATTGTGTAATAATAGCTGGGAAATGAAAGGAAGAACCACTACAGCCCCCCGAAGAGAATCCAATGGGTCCGAGCGTCGTCACGTAGCTGTCGAGAATAGTAAGTGTTTCAGGGTGCCCATCGTCGAAGGAGGCAGCCTTAAGAGAAAGGCACGCCGTGAGGGGCGCCCTGATAATCTTGACATTGATGACCAGATCCCTGGCCAAACCGTAGAGTCACCTTACCTGCAGCACGAGAGGGGCCAAAGATTACTGGCAGCAGCGGCATTGCTGGCCGTTCAAGTTCGTCAACTACCTCTAAGGCATCCGATGAGGGGACGATATGTGAACGCGCTTCAAGCCCTCATGGCTGGTGAATCAGGTGATGTAGGGAGGATAGCCTTCCTTACTACCAACCCCGTAGCAAAGACAAGAGAGGAACTCCGCTCATTAGCAGACACGGGGATTGCTTCGGTCGAGGTTGATGAGATTGGTTTGGTGCATTATTCATGTGCGGAATTCCCAGTAGAATAGCCACCATACCCATCATCTACCGGATCATCTCTGCGCTCTGCGATCTTGATCAGGGCTGCCAGACTGATTCCTCGCTCGGCGAGTTCTTCTTCTGAGATGAAAAAGTGGTCGCGACTTAAAAGCAATTCACCGATCCTTCGGTAACTCTCTTTCTTGTCAATGAGCCCCTGTTCAATCTGATCACCAATCTCCCGGCATGCCCTGGCTCTACGAATATTATCCTCCGAGACTACTTTATCCATACCGACAGTCTCATCAACCCCATAGGCCTCAGAAAGTCCTGAATGTACATAGACTTCAATCCTCCCTGGGGGATCCCACAATTCCTTCCCGGGAGGTGGCTCTGGCCAATCCATCCCCATCTTATTGACCATTAAACAAAAGGGGTGGCCAATGTCAATCAATAATCCCTAGAGCAATCGTCATCACGCCAAGTATCACGTGACTCATTGTTACGCCGATGAGGTTTGATGAGCGCTGGTACGCTCGGTACCAGAAAAGGCCAACGATGCTCATGATAACAACAGTGAGCATATCGCCGTAGATGATATGTACATAACCGAAAAGGGCGGCTGCTACGCCAAGCTCCAACACCCGGTGCAGCCGTAGTTCTTGCAGCATACGGCTGAGGATACCGCGGAATAACAATTCTTGTGCCGGGCACGAGATGAGAATATAAAATACATAAAATCCTATTCCTTCGGTTGGTGAGAATCGAGGCTTTTCGAGGAGTAGAAACAGCCCGGCTGCGATAAGGAGAACTATAGTTATCGGTAGCACGGTTTTGAGTGAATAGATGGTACGTTGCCGCGTAATACCGATGTCACTATGCGTATTGCCGAGAATTCGCATTAATATATACATCATCACTGCACCGACTATAAGTGCCACGAATTTCATATTCCAAGGAATGACACCGATGCAAATGAGGATAGGCAACATGAGATACACGCAGACAATGGCATAGAGATATATCATTTGTCGGCGGTGAGTTGTGTGGGTGGTGTGATTAGTATTAGGCATGATAATGAGAGAGTACAATTATATATTAACTGAAATCACTAATTATTGCTGTATTTAATGTGTAAAGTGTGGTAGAATGGAGCGGAGTGAGTATCGAGATTAGCTTCTCGGGGTGTGGCGCAGTTGGCTAGCGCGCGCGGTTTGGGACCGTGAGGTCGAAGGTTCGAGTCCTTTCACCCCGACCACACTCATCTTGTTCGAACACACGCCCTCGGAGCTCCGCTCCGGGGGCATTTTTGTCGCAGAAGGTTGCATGTGAACCTAATCTGGTTGGCTTATCGCCCTCGCTCCATCGCCACCCGCTGGGCATGTTCTGCGGTGCGGTCGATGGGCAGTGCGCTGAGTTTATCTGTATAGCCTTTTCGCGTGAGTGCCGCGGTGATCAAAAAATCAGCGAGTCGTGGATTCTTTGGCAAGATCGGCCCGTGCAGGTACGTCGCCACGATATTGTGCAGCCTCGCGCCCTCGATTTGGCCAGTCTCGTCATTACCAGCGCCCCGCACCACGCGCCCCAGCGGCAACCCTCCTTCATCAAGCAGCGTCTGGCCGCTATGATTTTCATAACCAACGATCTGTCCAAACTCCTCGCTCTCGAGCGTGATATTGCCGATCAGGCGTTCTGCCTTGGCGTATGTCTCCAGCGGTAAAATCCCCGCACCGCGAATCACGTGTCCCTCGTGTGTGGTGAACGCTCGGCCAAACAATTGATACATACCACAGATCATCAGCATTGGCACGTCGCTCTCTGCTAAGCGCCGTAGCTCATCCGCTCGCGCCAGCAAATCGTCCTGGATAATTTCTTGCCCAGCATCCTGACCACCACCGCCGATGAATATATCTCCCGCCATAAAATCAGTCGTATCGCCCGGATTATGATCAATAATACGTACCGTAAAGCCGCGCCATTCCAGCCGCTTTTTCAGCGCCAGCGTATTGCCCCAGTCGCCATAGAGATTCATATCGCGCGGATACAATTGAATAATCGTGATCGTCATCGGATGGCCTCCACATCGGTTTTGATTGATAATAATTTGCGCAGTCGCATCATCGCTGTGTAGGTACAGTAAATATGTTTTGGCTGGCGTGGATGATGGGCTAGCAATTTCTCCAGCGCCGCCGCCAAATCTGGCTCAATGATTTCTGGCGTAATGTCGTCATACTCCAGCCGCAGCGCCATATCATGAGCGCGCACGCCGCTGACCACCGCCACCTGCTCGAGGCGTGAAACGTCCACATCCCACAGCCAACTAACGTCGCGTCCGTCAGCGTAATTATCATTGATAGCAATCATTGTATCGGCTGTTCCGTCGGCAAATGACAGCAGGCTGAGTCGAAAGCCGCTCGGGTTTTTCACGAGAATTAGCTCAATCGGCGTGCCGTCAATCACGATGGTCTCGCCTCGGCCAAATGCCGGCGCTACGTCTGACAGGGTGCCTAGTAGTGTCGTTAACTCGGCTTTCTCTCCCGTAATTTGTCGGACCAAACTCAGCGCCGCTGCTGCATTCAATAAATTATATACGCCATTCAGCCGCATCCGCACTGCATGCTTGGCCCCATCAATCTGAAAGGTTGCCGTTTGCTTATCAATGTCAGCGAGCAGCACGTCGGCTGGAGCCGTCTGATTTGCCTGAGCTTGGCCGGTCTTGAGCGCATCGTCAGTCGGCATCAGCTCGAGCAGCTGGTCGGTTGTGCCAAAAAACGCTACGTCTGCCGCTGTGTTTTGGTGCAGGCGGTAGATACGCGGGTCGTCGCGGTTGAGCACCACGGTATCAGTGGTTGCCTGGGCGATTTTTGCCAAGAAACCAGCTGCCGTGTCGATCTCGCCAAACCGATCCAGCTGATCGCGCATGACGTTGAGCAGCAGACTGTAGCGTGGCGGTACTAATTGAACAAACTTGACCGCCCAGGCCTCGTCAAGCTCCAGCACCGCGATGTCGGCATCCAGCCGCCCGCGCATATCTACCTCGCCGAGCAGCGCCGCCGCCACGCCGCGCGAGAAATTACTGCCCGTGCGATTGGTAAAAACCTTGAGGCCGGCCGCCTCGAGCAGTTCAACGACGATTTTAGTGGTGGTAGTCTTGCCATTCGTGCCGCTGATAACCACCACACCGTGCGGTATTTGCGCCAGGGTACGAGTGATAAAACCCGGGTCGATCTTTTCGATAACTAACCCCGGGAGTGCCGAGCCGCCACCGCGCAGGCGAGCGGCTTGTTTGACGGTTTTGCCGATGAGTGTACTGAGAATCTGTCGTGACATATTTCGTATTATACCGTGCCCAAGCAGTATGCTACAATAGAACTATGTTTTTGGTGGGTATTTTCCAGTGGTGGTATGGCGCAGGCTGGCGGCGGCATATGCAGCGCGTTGGTCTCGGTGTGCTGCGGACGGCCGATTTTTTCTCAATCGGTTTGTTGGTGCGGACGCTGTTTGATCCATTTCGCCAAATTTCCGCAGGGCAAATTCGTGCTCAGGCGCCGCTCGCTGTCAAGATACAGGCCTTTTTCGACCGACTGTTCTCGCGGGCAGTTGGCACAGTAGTGCGGCTTCTGGTGCTGTTTGCGGGGCTGGTGGTTATCAGCCTGCGGGCGGTGTGGGCGGTCGGCAGCATCGTGGTGTGGGCGCTGTTACCCGTAACGCCGGTGATAGGAATTATCTTGTGGCAGATGAGGGTTTTGGCATGAACGAGGTGCGGCCGGAGTTTCGCTATCACAGCTTGCGGGCGCAAAAGGCACGGTTTACGGCGCGGTTTGGTGCGGTCTGGCATGTCTTGGTGGTGCTCGTTGCTGTTGCATTGGGTCTGGGCGGCGTTTGGCTATTGATCAAGCACGGGCCGGTTGGCTGGTTGATGATTGGCCTAGTGGGGCCATTGGTGATGCTCAGTGTGTGGTGGCAGGGCGATCTCAAGACGATGGCGGTGAGTGTGCGAGCGGAGACGATTGATGATGTGATGGCAGCGGATGTGCTGGGCCGCCTGAGTCAGCGACCGACGCCAAAAGAGATCGCGCTGGCGGTTGGTCAGTCGCGGGCCGGGCAATTCCTCGGGGTGCGACTAGGGTTAACGCCGAACTTTTTGGCGAATATCGCTTCGGATGATCCAAATAACACGCCGGCCGTGTGGCAATCAGCGCTGCGAATTTGGCGTGACACCAATAGCCCGAAGGTAACGGGTGCGGTGCTGGCGGCGGCGATCGTTGAGCAATTTCCGAATCATGACGCTCTGCTGGCAAATCTAAAAATTGATTTTCGTGATGTGCTGAGCGGTATTATGTGGTATGAACGCCTCAAGTCATTGATCGAGCAGTTCAAGCAAAAGCCGCTTCACACCGGCGGTATCGCTCGCGACTGGTCGTTTGGCTATACGCCACTCTTGAGCCGGTTCGCCCAGAACCTCAGCCTGCAGGTGTCGGGCGGGACGATGATCTCGCAGCTGGACGCTCATCAGGCGGCGCTGGAGCAGCTGATGACAATTTTTGGCTCGAACGGCCGGCAAAATGCAGCGCTGGTCGGGCTTGATGGGGCTGGCAAAAGTACGGTCGTGGCGGCGTTCGCCGAGATGCTCATTGATGGACATAAAACCGTGCCGTCGTCGCTTCTCTATCGGCAGATTTTCCTCTTGGACGCCTCGTCGCTGATCTCGGCGGCGGCTGGTCGGGGTGAGCTGGAGGCATTGGTGACGCAGATCCTCAACGAAGCATTTTTGTCAAAGAATGTCATTTTGTGTCTCGATAATGCTCAGCTGTTTTTCGAGGAGGGCGTTGGTTCGGTTGATCTGAGTAATTTGCTACTACCGATTTTGGAGGCGGGCAGGCTGCGAATTATCTTGACCATGGATAGCCAGCGCTACTTGCAGATTTCTCAGCGTAATTCTCAGCTGGCGACGGCGCTCAATACCATCGTTATCGAGCCATCATCGCCCGAGGAGACGGTGCGGATTATGCGCGATCAGCTGATCAGCCTTGAACATCGCCATAAAGTGACCTACATGTATCAAGCCATCGCTGAAGCTTACCGCGTCGGCGAGCGGTACGTCCAAGACGTGGCGATGCCGGGTCGGGCGCTCAAGGTGCTGGAGGCGGCAGCTCATTATGCGTCGTCCGGTCTCGTGACGGCCCAGTCGGTTGATAATGCAGTCGAAAAAACCATGGGTATCAAGATTGCGATCGCCTCGACTGACGACGAACGGGAAAAACTCTTGAACCTCGAAGACCTGATTCATCAGCGCATGATCAACCAAACGCGCGCCGTCAGCGTCATCTCTGATGCGATCCGGCGAGCGCGTGCCGGCGTGCGCAATCCTGATCGGCCGATTGGTACGTTTCTGTTCCTTGGCCCAACTGGTGTCGGTAAAACTGAGCTGTCCAAAGCGCTGGCGGATATCTACTTTGGTGGCGAGGGCAACCTAATCCGGCTGGATCTCAACGAGTTTGTGCGGGCCGAGGACGTGGCGCGCTTGATCGCTGATGGGGCGAATGATCCGATGAGCTTGACTGCCCAGGTGCAAAAGCGACCATTCTCGGTGGTGTTGCTCGATGAAATTGAAAAGGCCCACCCGCAGGTACTCACGACGCTTTTGCAGCTACTAGACGAGGGAATTTTACGCGACGAGAAAAACCGCGACATTAGTTTTCGTGATTGCCTAGTCATTGCGACGTCGAATGCTGGCGCTGAGCGGATTCGCGAATACATCGAGCGTGGCTACCAGCTGGAGCAGTTTGAGCAAACATTTATCAACGAGCTGATTAATGCCAATCTGTTTCGTCCGGAGTTTCTCAACCGGTTTGATGAGATTGTGCTATTTCGTCCCTTGGGCAAAGAAGAGCTGCTGCAGGTCGTTGATCTCATTTTGGCTGGTATCAATCGAACGCTGGCGCCACAAAAAATCCAAGTCGCTGTCGAAGAGGCGGGCAAAAAAATATTGGTTGACGCTGGCTATGACCCGCGCCTTGGCGCTCGTCCGATGCGCCGCGTGGTGCAGCGAGCTGTCGAGAATACCGTCGCCAAGCAGCTGCTCGCTGGCTCTGTCGCTCCGGGCTCAACGACGATTATCACGGCGGAGCAGATACGAGCGGTGGTCGGCGAGGCGGCCGACGGCAGTAGTATGGTGCCCCCAGGTCCGGGCGTGCCGCCGATATCACTCGGACAGTAGAGTTGCAAATATATTTATAATGTGGTATAATGAGGGCGTGGTTCAGAGTAATATAGAATTTTCCAGCTACGGAAATGAGGTTAAAGAGCGATCACTCAACCCCAACTCAATTGAAGAGCTCGTGGCGAGTGGTTTTATTGATGAAAGTGGACAACTAACCGAGCGGACACGTCGTGCCATACCGCGAGGGGGCGTCAAGGTATTGGCACCTGTTCAGACACAAAAGGGTGAGGAGCCGACTAATCTAGACCTAGACCTCTTAAATAAGATACAAAAACCCTATCGTGTCGTCGCAGACGGAGTACTTCTGGGAGGGTGCTTGAACTCCATCTGGTATATGCAGACTGATGGTTGCAAGGATCGTATATTTCGAAACTACATTATTATATGTCAAGATCCGACTCTCGTGGATATCGCGGGGCAACTTAATGATGTAACCCAGAAGGATCAACATACTAAATTGACACTGCGAGATATAGGCGCTCTCGGTCTCGGTAGTTTTGTTGCTGGCGGTGGCGCATTGCTGCTCAGTTCCGGTGAGCCACTGCTAACGACGGCTGGGGCTGTTGTGGGTGGTGCAATGGGTGCGGTCGGCGCTCAACTTACAGAGAAAAAATGGTTTGAAGAGCAGGTGACGCGCTTCAGCCAGGCAATATACAACTGTCCTGACAATATTATTATTGACCTTGATCGTATTAATGAGGAGCTGGAAAGGAGAACATTATGGTGGGCTGCCGGTTCGGATTGGTCTTCTCTTATAAGAAAAATCAATCCGAACCACACTGATCTAGATTATTGGGATCTTGACCTACGAAAGATAAATGTCAGAGATATTTGGTTTATGTTTAGTACGCCGCAATATAGTCCTGCTGCGCTTACGTTTGCTGACAAGTACCAAGAATATCAAAAGACATGTGATGCGATACAGTACGAACGGGTGGCGCGAGGAGTGCGCCGTGATATGGGCATGACAACTGACTTCAGCGAGCTAGAAACGCAGCAGGCTCATGCTGATAGATTTTTGTCAACGGCTCTATTGCAGCTCTTTGATGACGTGCGGGAATTAGGACAAAAAGAGCAATCGCGGCGCGAGTTCGATGCCACGATAGAGCGCCTCACGACCGTTACCGAAGAAGAAATTAAGTATCAACCAGCGAAAGTATTTCATGATGAGTTGATGTGGTCTCTGAGCGGAGAAACGCTGATAGGTTTTAGTGGAGGTGAACAAGACGTCTATACACCAGCAATAATATGGGCAATGGACTTCATCCATAAATTACCGCGGATGATAACCCCCAGCCTGTCGGTATATGAGGCATATGATCATTTTCAAGGTGAAATCAAAGTCATGACAGACGGCAAGTTGACATTGCCAACAACTGAGGAATTCCAACAAAAATACCCCGTCATCGACCAGGGTATCGTCTAGTATAGTGGTACCCCGCACAGGAATCGAACCTGCAACCTTTGGTACCGGAAACCAACGCTCTATCCAGTTGAGCTAACGGGGCACACTAACGCGCTAACGGGAAAAGGTCCGGTGGGAAAGCGCGAAATTCAATGGTACACCCGGCAAGATTCGAACTTGCGACCACTTGGTTCGAAGCCAAGTACTCTAATCCACTGAGCTACGGGTGCACACGAGGATATTATACCACGCACCGCGCCGAAACAGAAATGATATAATGTATCACATGGAGATACGAACAGAGATTCCGCTGCACCAGTATACGACGATGCGGCTCGGTGGCGCAGCACGCTTTATGGCATCGGCGACGTCGGTGAATGAGGTTAGAGAGTTATATAACAGTGCCAAGGTGCAGGGCATACCGATCTTTGTCTTGGGCGGCGGTAGTAATGTTATCGCTCGCGACGAAGGGTTTGCGGGGGCGGTGCTGCTCAATCGAATCAAGGGATTTGAAGTGCTAACTGATGATGGTCAGACCGCAACGATTAAGGTTGGTGCTGGTGAAATATGGGACGATGTAGTCAAGCGTACGGTCGCCATGGGCCTGAGCGGCATCGAGGCGATGTCGGCCATCCCTGGTACAGCCGGCGCCGCGCCGGTGCAGAACGTTGGTGCGTATGGCCAGGAAGTCGCTGATGTGCTCACTGAGCTGGAGGCGTACGACTCGCTGACTGACCGGGTGGTGACCTTAGACGCAGCGGAGTGCGGGTTTTCGTATCGGCATAGTATTTTTCGTGGTGAGGCGAGCGGTCGCTATTGCATTCTCTCAATTACCATCAAGCTCCATCACGCAGCGCCAAAACCGCCGTTCTATGCCGGCTTGCAGCGGTATTTGACCAACATGAACATCACGACCTTTACGCCGCAGGTGATCCGTGACGCGGTTATGGCGATTCGGTTTGATAAGCTGCCCGATCCGACCGAGCGACCCAACGCTGGTTCATTCTTCAAGAACGCACTGATCGAATCATGGCAGCTGAATGAACTTCGTGAACAGTATCCGGATGCGCCGTCCTATGACATGCCGGACGGCCGACACAAGGTGCCGACGGGTTGGCTGATTGAACAGGCTGGGCTCAAGGGGGCGTTGCTTCACGGTATGCGGGTGCACGATAAGAACGCGCTGGTACTGATCAACGAGTCGGCGACCAGCTACCATGATCTTGCGGCGGCACGTGACGCCATCATCCAGGCAGTCTACGACAAGTTCCATATCCAGATTCAGCAAGAACCGTTGGAAATTTGAGCGCCAAAACGCTTGCGCTTATGCATATTTCCGAGTATGATGGGGGTATGAAGGGACGGGGGTTTACGCTAGTCGAGCTGATCATTGCTATTGCCGTCATGGCGATTTTACTGGTGCTCGCGACATTAAGTTTTCGTAATTATCAGGCGGCGGCACGCGATAAGGAGCGTGAGGCCGATGTGCTAGCCTTGCAGAACTACCTCGAGAGCGTCTATCCGCGGGAAATTCGTGACAGTGCCGGTAACGTCATCAAGCCTGCTGGCGGCTATCCGGCGTATGTTTCTGGCGCCAGCGGTGCTGGCAAGATGACTGCGGCGCAGTTTGCAGCGGCGTTTGACGAACTGGGTGGTGCCGCCAAGACCGGCCCACTGGATCGAGAACGCCTTATTTCGGCGATTAACGGTACATTCGGTGTCAATCCGATCGCTAACGTGGGTCAGCTGTTTGCCAAGAAGGATGATTACGAAAACACCAAGATTACTAATTATCCGAACGGTGCGTACGTCTACATTGCTGGGGTTTACGGTGGCGTGTGTGACGAGATAGGTACGGCCTGTCGGCGCTATACGATTTTTTATCATTTAGAAACAAAGGAGCCGGGTAAATGGCAAGTACTCAACAGCAAACGTCTCTAAAACATGCGGGCGGTTTCACCGTTGTCGAACTGATGATCACCTTGATTATCGCCGGGATCTTTATAATGAGCGGCTACCAACTGTATGGGGCGGTGTTGGCGCGCAATACTGAGGCTCGCCGTACGTCGGAGGCCGCCAGTATCGGATATAGCATTCTGCGTGAACGCGGCCTGTACAAAACGGTGTCTGAAGTTTGTGGCAGCGGTGCGGTCAAGACTGAACACGTGACACCACCGACCACGCCAACATTGCCGGATCCAGTACGTGCTCGAGTCGAATATTGTAAAGTGCCAAACAGCGTCGCAGTGATTCGCGTCGCAGTGATTATTACTTATGGAACGCCAGCGCAGGAGGTGGTGCATGCGACGTACATTTCGGGCTAATTCTAATCGGCGGCAGCGCAGCCGGGGATTTACGCTGATCGAGATCTTGGCGATTGCGCCAGTCATTATCTTGGTGCTGGCGGGTATCATCGGCCTAATTATCAACCTTACTGGCTCATCAATGATCACTAGTGCCAGGTCACAACTACAGAGCGATGTGCTAACGGCGCTTGATCGGATTGAGGCGGACGTGCGGCTTAGTACTACGCTTGAGGGAACAACCTCGTCGTACGTGCGCATGCATAGTCTCGCCACCAGCGACAACCCCTACAGCCCGACGCGGCGTCTGATCCAAAAAAGTGATTGCGGTGTGGCGTGGGGAGCGGTTGCCATCGCTGATGCCAAGACCTATACCACTGAGTATTTCCAGAGCGGCTCGGAACTCAAGCGCAAGACGATGTACGATGGCTCATGTCCGAGTGCCAGTGATCGTATCTGGCAGTTGGACGGGGCAGTCGAAACGATCATCGACACCAGTACGGTGCTCAATTTCAATGTTTGCAAGATCAACGACGGTACGCTCAAGGTCAGCCTCGGGGTGACTAAAACTGTTGCTGGTGAAAACATCCGGTACTCCAGCCAGCGCCTTATCAAGTCAATCAATGTTCCTGCAAACGGCACTGCCGGCGCCTCGTGTCCATAGCGGGTTCGGGTGGGTCGTGTGGATAACGCCCGTTTCGAGCAGGAAGTGCTTTGAGGTACTACCTCTGTTTTTGTGGCCAACGTGAGTCGAATCAGGGAATTATTCATAAAATGCTTGCGCTTTTATAATCGCTTTGTTACAATCAAGTTACAATAATAACTAACTAAAAATAGGGGGCAAATCAGAAATGATTTCTTCAAACAAAACTAAAGGTTTCACATTGGTTGAGCTCTTGATCGTGATCGTGGTCATCGCTATCTTGGCTGCTATTTCGATTGTAGCGTACAATGGTGTGACACAAAAAGCACGTGACGATGAGCGTCAATCAAATGCGCGTAACCTTGTGAATGCAGCTGCATCGTATAACTCTGAGAAAGACAAGTGGCCGACTGTCTCTGAGATTGGTTCATTTAATACTATTAAAGTTCCAAGCACCGTAATCTCGGCAACTGACGGGAACGATCCAACGGATGGCAATAAAAACCACTATGCATATCAGTTCTGCAAGGATGGCGGCACTACTACTGTTCAGGATGAAGCAACAGGTGTCAAGGTGCGCTATTGGAAAGATATTGATGCGGGTACAAACCACGTCCAAGAAGTAACAAGCGGTAAGTGTTCATAGTATTCCCATACTAAGAAACAGCAATTAGTATAAAATAAATCCCGGTCAGTTCCGGGATTTATTTTATACTGTATTATCTTTCAACAACCGCTACCACTGCTGACTATCTTCTCATGAGGCTCATGTCCATCGACAGCTTCTTTCCAATAGGTAACTTTTGCTCCAGTAGCGTTTGGACCAGTTCCACACAACTCATATAGATACTTGCTTTTGTCGGTTGGACTTGGTGTAGTAGTTCCGAGATTATTTTTGATTTGATCGGATAGCCTTATTGTATTAAATGACCCTAACTCTGCTATCGTCGGCCAGTGGCCTTTTTCCGAGTTGTACACAGCGGCGGCGTTGATAATGTCGCGTGCACTGGCTAGTCTTTCACCGTCTCGAGCTTTGTTGGATACACCATTGTATGCTGCTATCGAGATAGCAGCCAAGATAGCGATGACCACGATAACGATCAAGAGCTCAACCAATGTGAAACCTTTAGTTTTGTTTGAAGAAATCATTTCTGATTTGCCCCCCAAGTTATTTAGTATTAGTTATATGGTAGCGGAAAACGCGCTGCAAGGCTAGTAGTTTGTTGCTTAATTTTTGTGTATTCTGCCGAGTTCTCTGCGGTTATCGCTGTGATAATCCACTTGGCAATCTGTTTGACTTCCGCCTCCGTCATGCCGCGTGTCGTCACCGCTGGCGTGCCGAGGCGCAGGCCGCTTGGACGGAATGGCGGCAGGGTATCGTTCGGTATAGCGTTGGCGTTGGCGGTGATACCGCTGGCCTCTAGCCGCTCCTGAGCAGTTTTACCATCAATGCCGAAGCTGCCATAGATGTCCGCTAACACCAGATGGTTGCTGGTGCCGCCTGTTACTAATTTCAAGCCGCCGCGTTTTAGTTCATCTGCCAGAACGGCTGCATTCTTTACGATTTGCTGGGCGTATTCCGTGAACTCTGGGTGCAGCGCCTCGCCAAAGGCCACTGCCTTGGCGGCGATGGTGTGCATGTGCGGGCCCCCTTGAGTGCCAGGGAAGACCGCCCGGTCGATCAGCGTTGGCAAGTTTTCTAAGGTTTTTCCTGGTCGTTTTAAAGGATTGCCGGCTATGCCTCTCGACAAAATCAAGCCGCCGCGCGGGCCGCGCAAGGTTTTGTGCGTGGTAGTAGTGATAACGTGAAAGCCGTAGTCAAACGGATTTTTGGCTACGCCGCCGACGATCAGCCCAGCGATGTGACTCATGTCTGCCATCAACATCGCGCCGACTTCGTTGCCAATCTCGGCAAACTTGGCGTAATCCAGCTCGCGCGGATAGGCCGAGAAGCCGGCCAAGATGATTTTTGGCCGATGTTTCAGCGCCAAACGGCGAATTTCTTCATAGTCAATTTCGCCAGTCTCGACATCCTTGATGCCGTAGCGGACGAATTTATATTCGCGGGCTGAGCGGGTGACTGGCGCGCCATGCGTCAGGTGGCCGCCATGCGCCAAATCCATCGCCAGAATGGTATCGCCAGGCTCGCACCACGCATAATACACCGCCTCATTAGCCTGAGCGCCAGAGTGCGGCTGGACATTGGCGTGGTCAGCGCCGAATAGCTTTTTAGCGCGGTCAATCGCCAGCTGCTCAATTTGGTCGGTGTTTTCTTGTCCGCCGTAATAGCGTCGTCCGGGGTAACCTTCAGAATATTTGTTGGTAAAGACGCTGCCCAGCGCTTTGAGTACACTAGTTGAAACGTAATTTTCGCTTGGGATCATTTCGATCCCCAGCTGCTGCCGTTTTATTTCTGCCGCAATTAAATCGGCGACCTGCGTATCTTGCATGACACTCCCTCCTTTTCCTCTATTATAGCACTTTACAACATATATCATGTGTGATATATTGTACGCTATGAGCATGAATGACTATCTCCAAAAAATCGGCGTTATTATCACCGAAAATCGTAATCGCAAGGGCCTCACACAGACACAACTAGCTGAGGCCATCGGTACATCACAAAGTGCCATCAATCGTATCGAGAACGGCGGTCAAAATATTAGTGTCGAGATGCTAGTGAGGATTAGCGATGTGCTCAATTGTAACATCGTTACGCTCAATCACTCGGGCAAGATGAACTTTCGGGTGCATGGCGGCAAAAAACTTTCTGGTGATATATCGGTCAAAACGAGCAAGAATGCGGCCGTGGGGCTGCTCTGTGCCAGCTTACTCAACAGGGGAAAAACGACACTGCGTCATGTGGCACGTATCGAGGAGGTTAACCGGATCATTGAGGTGCTCAACTCGATTGGCGTTAAAACCCGTTGGCTGCGAAAGAATGACCTGGAAATTATACCACCGGCGCGGCTGAGGCTGGAGGACATGGACATCGCTGCTGCCAAGCGCACGCGTACCGTGATCATGTTCCTTGGCCCGCTGCTTCATCAATATCATGATTTTCGGCTGCCATTTGCTGGTGGCTGTAACCTCGGTAAGCGCACGGTGGAGCCACACTTGTCGGGGCTGAAGCATTTTGGGATGCAGGTAGAGGCCGAGGGTGGGTACTATCATGCGCGCGTCGAGCCGACAACGGGCGATCGGATAATTTTATTGACTGAACGCGGCGACACGGTGACGGAAAACGTTATCATGGCGGCGGCTCTGTCGCCAGACACCACCATCATCCGCAACGCCAGCCCGAACTACATGGTGCAGGATGTGTGTTTCTTCTTGCAGAAATTAGGCGTGACCATTGAAGGAATTGGTACAACGACGCTAAAAATCACGGGCCGGTCGCACATCAATACAGCGGTTGACTATTACCCGTCTGAAGACCCGATCGAGGCGATGAGCTTTATCGCGGCGGCCGTGGTGACTGATTCGGAAATCACGGTGCGCCGGGCACCAATTGAGTTTCTGGAAATTGAGCTAGCGACACTGGCGGAAATGGGTTTGCAGTATGAGTTGAGTGAGGAATATGCAGCCAACAATGGTCGTACTCGCTTGGTGGATATCACGCTGAAACACTCCAAGTTGGTTGCGCCAAAAGACAAGATTCACGCGCTGCCGTTTCCGGGGATTAATATGGACAACTTGCCGTTCTTGGGGCTGATTGCGACCGTCGCTAAAGGTCGGACATTGGTGCACGATTGGAGTTATGAGAATCGAGCGATTTATTTCACCGAGCTGAGTAAATTGAATGCGCAGATTGAGCTGGTTGATCCGCATCGGGTGTATATCACTGGCCCGACCAGGTGGAAGCCCGCTGATGTTGTGGCGCCGCCAGCGCTGCGGCCGTCGGTTGTGGTACTGCTCGCTATGTTAGCGGCGCCGGGCGTGTCAATCTTGCGCGATGTGTATTCAATCAATCGCGGCTACGAGGAACTAGCGCAGCGGCTGAATTCACTGGGTGCAGAGATTGAAGTTATCACCGAGTAGCTACGGAGTGTTCTGCTATTGGCTCTATTTGGTCGTATGGCGGGCGGGAAACAGAAACTTGAGATAATCTTTGAGCATCCGTGCACCCGATATGATCGGTAGATAGGCTATGAGCTGGCGATGAATGTACTGCATCAGTAGCTCATCGCTGGCGATAATTTGTGCCGCCCGCCGCATATTAGCGTAGAGCGAGGTGGTCTCGTCCTCTGAGATCACGCCGCTCACTTCGAGACAAGCGATTGGCTTGATATCGGCAACACCACCGTCACTGGTGGAGATAAGTAGCTTGAGATTGGCAATGTCTTTTTCCCATGATGTGCCGCAGGCCTCGAGGCCAATGATCGGCACGTTGATAGCAACATCTGAGCCAATCGCCAGCGCTCGTCCCAGGGTCTCGTCGTAATCTTGAATGTAGTGGACGCGCTCACGTAGGACAGGGTCGCCATCGACGAGTTTGAGGATGGTCAGAAGCTGCTGATACATATCATGATCGCCCTGATGAACTTTACCGGCAAGAATGTAGTGAGCGTTGCTATCGAGCAAAATCTGTTTGAGCATTTCTGGGCGCTCAAATGGTAGATGCGGTCGCTTATAATTGGCGAATCGTCGCTTGAAGTCGAACACCAGTGCGTCCTCGGGTAGGTGAACTGGGTTGTTGTATTGGTCCTTGCGCTTTACAAGAACTCGGTTTAGCTCCAGCCGGCCTACGCGTTTGAGTGAGCGAATGGTGTTGGCGGGTAACGTGGCGATCGCCGCTTGATACTGCTCTGTTGGCAAGCCAAATTTATCAAGGATGGTATGCTCACGATAAGCCTGCAGGATCTCCGGCAGTACCCATGTTTCCAGGTCGATGCCGTTGGTGATGGCGTGAAACTTGACCTTGTCGTTGTTGCGGTCGCGGAAATTTGCCACGCGGGCGTGTAGTTTACTGACGCCATTTTTGGCTTCGGTCAGCTCAATCGCCAACAAGTTTGGTCGCAAGTGGTCTCCCCGAAATTGCTCCATCAGCCAGCAGCGCACAGCGTTGCTTTTGAGGTTTGGCAGTACCAATTTTTCAAATTGCGAGCGGTGGAATTCTGGTTCAGCCGCCTGGAGCAGGGTGTGGTTGGTGTAGAGCGTGTGTTTACGCACGTAGACGATTGCTTCATATAAATTCATGCCGTTGGCGCATAGCTCGTCCAGCCGGGCCAATGCCGCAAAAATTGTTGCGGTTTCGTTGAGCTGGATGACGGCTGGCTTGATGCCGAGTAATTTCAAGGCTTTATAGCCGCCAAACCCAAGCGCCACTTCTTGGTACAGCCGGTGATCACCCGAGCCTTCGCCTTCGTACAATTGCCCAAAGTTTGGCTCTGAGATGGTAACAAATTGCGTTGAGCCGAGTGTCTTGCGAAAGACGCTGAGGCTAGCATCGGGAAAGCCGGCGGAGCTAACCGAAACCTCATCAATATAATGAAAGCCATACTCCTGGGGCGAGACCTTCTCGACGTATTCAGTTTGTGCGAGGTCGGTAATTTTTTGGTGTGATTCGCTGCGGTAAAATGGCGTCACCGCCACAAATGGCACTTCTAGCTTTTCGGCTACCCGCCGCGTGTCTGCCGCCAATACACCCAAGCCGCCACCGCCTTTGATGCCGTTGGCCTTGTCATAAATTTCCATTGTCCAGTAAACGTACGGCCGTGACTCAGACAGTTGATGCGTTAGGCTGCTACGCTCAATCACGTCATAAAATTCGGAGGCGTCTTCGATGTCCTGTGGCTGGTATGGTGAAGTGTTTGTGTATGAATATGAATCCATGATGCCCTTTTTGCGGATTGAAATTATCTTGCATTGGTGCGGGTGGGGAGAATCGAACTCCCATCTCAAGTTTGGAAAACTTGCATACTAGCCGCTGTACTACACCCGCGAGCTTGCACTATTGTACCAGAAAGATGCTATAATGTGAACATGCCCTGATAGCTCAGCTGGATAGAGCAGAGGACTTCTAAGCCTAAGGTCGTAGGTTCGAATCCTACTCGGGGCGCCAGGAATGATCAAAGGAGGGTCATATGGATGCTAGTGGTAAACCGCGAATGTCGCGTCGGTTAGTTCAGCGGTTGATGGCGCATCGGCCACGGACGCAGCCGGCGTTTGGTAATACCGGTCGAAGTCGTCGAGTGAGCGACCGTAACTGTGATCGTCAGCGGATCGGGAATTATCAGTCATCAGCGCTGGGTGCGCGCGGCTATGTACCATCAGCAAGCACCGGCGATATAGCGGAAGACTATGACACGACTAGCGACGCTCCGCTTTCCAATCGTACCTTTGTGGGTAATTCACTGCGCCAAGCGGAGCCGTCGTCATCGGCACAAAATACACCGCCGCCTCGCCCCACTAGCGAGGGCGGTACCGGTTGTCCGTCACCATCATCGCCTCGATTTCAAGAGCCGCCTTCACGCGGCTATAATCCATTTTCATAAACAGTATGATTTACCAGGCATACTAAAAACCCCAGAAAAACTGGGGTTTGATAATTCCTTGGAGGGCCAGGAGGGGCTCGAACCCTCGACACCCTGCTTAAGAGGCAGGTGCTCTAACCAGCTGAGCTACTGGCCCAATCAGTCCAGATTATAGCATAATGAGTGGTGAAGGTAAACATAGCGTCGCACCTTTTGCTACGGACAATGCTTGGGGCGAATGATGGGGCTCGAACCCACGGCCTCCGGAGCCACAATCCAGCGCTCTAACCAACTGAGCTACATCCGCCAAGCTTCCCGATTATACCACAGGCGGCTACCATCCTCAAGGCGCTCGACGCGCCCATGCTGATTTGCTACAATCAAACAATGAAATCTCTCAATGGTGCAGAACTCGCGTCGTTTATCAAGCAGCGTCAGGCCAAGCAAGTGCGCATGCTCCGTCAAGCGCACCGCATTCAGCCGCGCCTCGCCATCGTCACCGATTCGGACAATCCGGTCATCGCTACCTACATGCGCCTCAAGCAGCGCTACGGTGCGGATATTTTGATTGAGGTAGAAATTTGTCGGGTGGCGACTCGTCAGCTACCGGAGACAATCACGGCGCTGAATCAACGTGATGACGTCCAAGGAATTATCGTCCAACTGCCGCTCGCTGAACCAGAGCGGACTGATCAAATTGTGCGGCTGGTAGCACCGGAAAAAGACGTCGATGGCCTTAATTCTGAGCGAACGCTGTTTGACCCGGCGACACCGATGGCCATCAATTGGCTATTGGCGGGCTATAGTGTGGAGCTAGCTGGTAAAAGGTTGGCGATTGTCGGGCGTGGGCGGCTGGTTGGTGCGCCGCTCGAGCGGATGTGGCGAGCGTCGGGGCTGGACGTAACGGTATTTAGTAGGGGTGATGATTTATCGCGACTACACGAATATGACGTCATCATCACGGCAACCGGCGTGGCAGGACTGATTCAGCCAAATATGATCCGACCTGGTGCGGTGGTGGTTGACGCAGGAACCGCCTCGGAGGATGGTAAGATTGTTGGTGACGTGGCACCGGCGAATCGGACGCGCACCGACATTCACTTGACACCAGAAAAAGGCGGCGTCGGCCCACTGACGGTGAGCGCATTGTTTGATAATGTGATTACGGCGTGCCTGCGCCGGGTTAATATCCGGTAGAAACTCACGGCTTTGTAATGACTGATTTGACCTGGGCGACGACTTGGCGCGGGGTGAGGTTGGCCTTGACGATGTAGCCTTGGATGCCGAGTGAGCGCATCTCGCGCGGGGCTTCTTCTTCGCCGAGGTTGGTCAGTACGATAACCGGTATGGTCTTGCCCCACGCGTGTGAGCGAATATGTCGCAAGGCCTCGGCTCCATTCATCTCTGGCATCTGGATATCAAGCAAAATAACATCTGGACGAAACGATTCGACGAGCGCCACGCCAATTGTGCCATTACTCGCTAGTCGTACGTCAAACCCGTCCGCCTCGAACTTCATTCGGTACATCTGACTGATCGTCGCGTCATCTTCGATGATAGCAATTTTAACCATAATTGTATTATAGCAGGCAGTGGTGTATTGTAAAACTAGCACAAAAGAGGTGGGCAAAGTGACAATAAAGCAGCGTGAAAGCATAACTATTCAGCCAGAGCGTTATGGCTGGGTTGAGTTGTCAGAGCGCAGGGCGGAACTTGAGCTGGATCAGTGGCGGATTCATCCAGTGCCGACGTGTGACCGATATCAGACGTCATCCTACGAGAGGATAGCGGCGGAGCTAGAAAAGTTAGCTGGTATGGGCTTTCATGGTGAGGCTGATCTAACGGCGGCAATTAAACGCCAGCGAACGATAATTGATGATACCAATCCAGCAACATGTGAGTTGATCGCTCGGGTTCCTGGCGTCGAGGATTGGCTGGAACTGATACCGACGGCGTCGGCACTGGACCTGTTATATGATCCGAGCATTGAGCGATTAGCGAATGGCAAACCAGTCTCGCCAGCGGTGCGCGACTGGGCTTGTAACATTTTGGATGCGCACGGTATTCGCAGTCGCGGTGAAATTGTTCAGAATATCCTCACTAAGCAGGCTATTGATCAAGCGTCTCTGGGCGCCACAGAGCAGCAGTGGGTTAGTCTAGCTTGCGGCGCTGCTCAGCCGGTTTGTCGGGCGCTCCGGCACATCAAAGAGAGCGGCAACCCTACGCCGCGAGTCGCACTGGTTGATCTTGACCGGTCGGCACTCAGGGCCGCAAAAACGTATGCTCAGGCAATGGAAGTTGGGCAGTTTACTGATGTTTGCTGCATGAATATTCTGCACCCTCAGGGTTTAGCCTTGCCCGCAGTAGACGCGCAAACGAATGTGGCAGCTCGAGCACTGCGGCGACAGGTTGGCCTTGAGGGGGCCGCATATGATGCAGTCGATGCCGTTGGAATTTTGGAGTATGTGCCCGAGGTGCTTTCAGATGAAAGTCCGACGGCGTTGCAGGTTAATGCCGCAACTTTTCTAGCTAATGCTGCCCAACTGGTGAAACCCGGCGGGTTGCTGCTGGTTGGTAATATGCGTGATACGCATCCACAGCTAGGCTTTACGCTGAATGTTGTGCAGTGGCCACATATCCAGCCTCGGTCAATCGAAACAATGCAGCGGATCGCGGGGGTAGCGGGTTTGGGTGATTGGCAGGTCGATGTATATTGTCCTGATGACGGTGTCTATGCACTGTATGCTATGCGTAGACCAAAGGTTGGTGGTACACTAGAAATATGACGAGGGAGTGGGCATGGAAATAGCGGGGCTGATCATTGCCGGGGTGATGTCATTGGTATTTGGCCTTATGGTCGTGGCTCATCAACCACGCCAGCCGGCAACCCGGTTCTTTTTTGTGCTGACGGTTGGCATTGCGCTGTGGGCACTGGGTATTGCGGCGTTTTTAGCGACTAATGTACTGGTGGCGGCACTAATATATCTGAGGATATATTACATCGGAGCAGCGCTGATCGCGGTAGCCATGCTCTCGGTGGCGGCTCATATCGGCTCCCGACGAACGATGAAATGGTTACCGGCCACTGCTTGGGTGTTATTCAGTATCGTTGCTGCGGTGATTGTCGTGCGAGTTGATTGGCTGATAGCACAAGTGGTAGTGGATGAGCATACCGTCGTTATCCATCCGATCGGTTATTTCGTTTATATGGCGTATTTCATACTGCTGTTTTTGGCGGCACTCATCATCCTCGCGTATCAGGCTCGTCGTCGTAGTGCGCTTTTGGTGCGCTCTCAGCTACGGCTTATTTCTCATGCGTACGGGATTGCTGGTGGCGTGGGTATGGTATTTAATTTGCTGCTACCAGCTGTCGGTCGCTACGATCTCATTTGGGCCGGTCCGCTGAGCACCTTTATTTTTATACCGTTGGCATACCTAACGATTGTTAAACATCGTCTCTTTGGTCTGAAAGATGCGGCGGTGCGAACGATTGCATATGCGATGTCGTTGAGCTTGTTAGCGATCGTATATTATGCGGCGACGTATATTATCTCGGCGATTGTCAGTGCGCTCAGCGGTCACGACATCGGTGGGATACCGGGCTTTTGGGGCGTGCTGGCGGCATTATTGTTAGGGTTTTTGTTTCAACCGACCAAGCAGTTTTTTGATCGCTTGACCGACAAGCTATTTTATCGGCAAGACTATACCATTGAAAGTTTTATCAACGAGATTGGGCAAATTTTGCTGCACACAATGGGGCTGCGGCTGCTGACGACTCGATTAGCGGCGTGCCTGACGCGGCTCCTCAAGGCTCGTCAGGTGATCTTTGCGGTCTATAATGACGGGCGCTTTCGGATATTTGGCTCACGTGGACACACTCGTCCGCCGCAGGTGGATCTAACGGGATTGGCAGCGCAACACCAGATTGAACAACTTGATGACGTAGCGGTCGTCGAATCACTGCCAGAGCAGCTACGGCGGACGATGAAGATACAAAAACTGGCTATCGTCATGACATTATCGCTGCAGGAGGATATCGTTGGTTTTGTGCTGATCGGCGAAAGTCAGAAAAATAATTATGTCGAGCGCGATCTCTCAATGCTTCGGGCGGTGCGTGGTGAGCTGGCGATTGCGATTAAAAATGCTCAGTCGATGGAGGAGGTGAATGAGCTGAATGCCGAGCTGCAGCAGCGTGTCGAGGCGGCGACGCAGGAACTGCGGATGAGTAACCAGCAGCTACAGCGGCTAGACGAGGCGAAGAATGAGTTTATTTCTATGGCATCGCATCAGCTGCGGACACCGCTAACCAGTATCAAGGGCTATCTCGATATGTTGCTCCAAGGTGATCTCGGCCCAGTTCGTCCAACACAAAAAGCTGTTCTGCGCGAAGCCTTTTCCTCGAGTGAGCGCATGGTACAACTGATCAATGACTTTCTCAGTATCTCTCGCTTACAGACCGGGACATTCACTATGAATCGTCAGCCGGCTAACCTCGGTGATATTGTACAAAGTGAAATGGCTCTGCTGAAGATTGTGGCCAAGCAGCATAACATCACTCTTTCGGTGCATATTGACGATGATGTTCCGACGTTGCCGATTGACGCCGAAAAACTCCGCCAAGTCATCATGAACATGATTGATAACGCAATCTTTTATTCTAAAGAACAAACAACTGTCAAGGTGTCGCTCTGTTGCGATACGCGGGAAGTGGTGTTTACGGTCGAAGACCAAGGCATCGGCGTGCCAAAAGCTGAGCAGTCTGGTGTGTTTGGTAAATTCTTTCGCGCCTCAAATGCTCGCAAGCGTCGTCCTGACGGCACGGGCGTTGGCTTGTTTTTGGCGCGTAAAGTCGTGCTGGAGCACGGCGGGGCGATGATTTTTACCTCGAAAGAAAACAAGGGCAGCACGTTCGGTTTTCGTCTGCCACTTGATAGGGCGGCCGCGAACAAGAAAAAGGCGACAAGTCACTGAGAAAGTTTTACCGGAATAAACTAATGATGCCAGTGATAATCACAATGACGATGATGACTATTACTACGCCGATGCCGACACCACGCAGTAATTTTTTGCGTTCATATAGCCATTGACCGGCCGACGAGCGGCTGACCGCCTGGATGCGCGTGACACTGGGTCGAGTTGTTGCGGCGTCAACACCAGAGTATTTCTTGGAGCGCTTTTTCTTCTGCTTTGCCATAATAGTATTGTACCATGAAATACCCCTCGGGGTGCGAGGGGTATCCATGCCAACCAGATTTATGATTATACGTGACGTCGACTGATGAGGTAGGCAACCCCGGCGGTGAGTAGGGCGCCAAGACCCAGTCCACCAACGAGCGTGTCAGTGGCGTTACCGGTCCGTGGCAGTTCGCCAACGGTCGTCGGTGCGGCAGGTGGGTTGGTGGTCTGTGTGCCACCTGAGGCTGATGGCGACTGCTGATTGTCATTGGTCGATGGCTGTTTCGATTGGTCTGGCGTTTTTGGCTCAGGTTTTGGTTGGGGAGCTGGTTGGGCTGGGTTTGGTTGCTTCGGGTCAGCCGGCGCTGGCTTTGGTTGCTTTGGCTGTGGCGTTGGCGCCGGTTTTGGCTGGGGAGCCGGGACCTGCGGCTTAGTCACCTCTATAGTAGCGCTGCTGCAATTGCTATGACCCTCAAGCGAAGCCTGCTCGCTTTTGAGACAAGTTGTGCTGGTCAATGTGCCCGCGACGTATTGTTTAACGACCGCGTCAATAGCAAATGTTTTTGACTCATTTGGCTTGAGCTCACTAATCAATGTCTGCCAGGTATTATTCTGAATTGTGCCACCAGACGCCTTTAGATAGGTTACACCTTGTGGTGCGGCATTGGTGGCGTACGTATCCCGCAGCGTAACCGTCCCCGTGTTGGTGACAGTTACCTGGTAAGTGAAGGCCTCGTTGACGGCGACTGTCTTGTGTTGCGCACCATTGACGGTAGTCTTGACGGCAAGCGCTAGAGTGATTTTCGGTGGTTTATCTGGCTTTGGCTCAGGTTTTGGTTGTGGTTTTGGCTCAGGCTTTGGTTGTGGAGCCGGGGTTTCGCCAGGGACTGTGGCCTGTTTGGTGCAGGCATCGCTGGTCACCGTCTCTTCTTTGCCGTTTACGTCAACGACGATAAAGGCTTTAACCGTGTACGTGCCTGGCGCGAAGCCCTTGAACTCGTTACCAGTTCGGTATACTTCTTTGCCGCTGGCGTCGTAGACTTTGTAAATTGTTGTCTTATAGGTTGCGCCGCCATGAGCGGAATATTTAACTGAGAACTTGAAACTAGTAGCTGAAAACTGATCAATGCTGAGCGCATTACAGCTGTAAACTGGCGTAGGTTTTGTGTTCGTCGGTGCCTGGGTATTGGTGTTGGCGGAGTGATCAGAATCTAGCGCCCATAATGTAGTTGGCACCGCTGCTGTGACTGCGACTACCGCTAAAACAGCGTAGTGACGCAGCGATAGCGAGCGGAATAGTGATGATAAGTTTCGCATAGCTTCCTCCTTTATCCTCATAACTCTATGTAGAATACACCAAAATGTTGTAAAAGTCAATTTTTGCCACAGCCAGCAGCCGCAGCTAATTCCTAGACAAAATATTGCCAATCTGCTACAATACGACCTGTTTGATGGCCTCATCGTCTAACGGTCAGGACACCAGGTTTTCATCCTGGCAATCGGAGTTCGATTCTCCGTGAGGTCACCAATATTTATGAGGATAGTTATCCCGTTTGAATTTGCAGTAGCTCGCTCAGTTTTGATAGCGAGCTATTTTTGTTGACGTCAAAACATAAAAATACTCTGGTATAATAAATAGTAGGACACTTCAAAAAGAAAGGAGAAAATCCTCGAATGACAAAGACGACGACCACAAAGGATAAGCCCAAGAAACAAGCTACGTCTTCGCCAGAGCGTAACATTCGATATGAGGCAGTCATTATTATTGAGGCGGCAATACTTGTTTGTTCAACGGGGGTATTCATAGGTCAACTACCGCTATTCTTTCAGAACCTTCAGGATATGCCGTTAGTACTGGCTGTCATTGGCGTAGCTATCGCATCACTCCTCGTTCAGGGTCTCATTGTCTTGAAGCAGTCCCGTCGAACTGACCAGTACCGGCAACGCATCGCTGCGCTTGCCATGGCTGTGGTGTATCCGGTGGTGCAATTCGTGGTATTGGCGCTGTTCTATATCTCTCAGGTTGGCCCATTTAGTTCAGCGCTTCGAGAGGCTACCCGTGCGATATTTAGTGCTATACTAGCCTTTAATAACTCGCTCCCGGCTATATTGTTTATGGTGGCGTGTACGACTATTGGTTCGCTGTGGCTATGGAAGATTATCGCGATGCCTAAGGGAGCGTCATACTGGCAGCCGCGTTCAGCCGATCAACTATCTGAGGCGGAGAGAATCAAGCAGAGGCGGGGTCTGCGTTATCGCAATATTGGTCTAACCTTGATGGTGCGAGTGCCGTTCGCACTCATATGTGCGTTCATACTTGTCGTGACACTGTTGTATATTGCTCCTGCTACCATTCTCTTTGCGATGATTATGGCGATGTCTGCGGTGGTGCCACATGCAGTCATTTTGAGCTTTGTTGTTGGGCTGGTGTATATGCTAAAGGGTGAGGTGTATTACAAGATAAAGCATTGACAAATTATGAGAGGATCGCGTATAATGGAAACAAGCTTGCGCTCATACAGGGTATACGCCGTGTAGGCGCGCGGGCCTACCAGAACGGTCGCACGGATGCGGAAAACTAATCGTTTAGCAATATTAACTAATTATTAGGTCGACAATGCATCCTGTTCTTGTGCGAGAAGAAAGACTTAGTACGGTAGTCAGTGTTGATGGAGACATTGACACGGGAGAAGCGTTATTCGTAATCAAGCATCTGCCCATCGGGGCAAAAAACTCAAGCTAAGCGCAATATCGGCGTATGGCGGAATCTTTCTATTAGTTATTTCATTTCTGGCACTAAGCTATCAGACAGGTGGCGTCGCCAGTCAGCAGGGTTCAGTCTCGGCCTCTCAGCCAATCGCACCGTCTACTGGTGTGACACATGAGACAAATAAGGTTTCAGTAGATCAACTGGCGGCTGCTAATGCGGTAACCGATCTGGCTGAGACGGTTAATCTGCCAACTGCTGGTGATTTACGTGAGGCGACGGCAACGCTGTCAATCAGAAAAGAGTTGGCTCAGGGTGATACAGAGGTTATTTCTAAGCCGCAGATTATCCAGCCTGAGAAATCAGCTCAACGTGGCATCAAGACTTACGTCACTAAGCAGGGTGATACGATGAATTCTATCGCCAAGAAGTTTAATGTAACGGCACAGACGGTGCGCTGGGCAAACAATACGACATCTGATGCAGTTGAAGCCGGTAAAACATTGACCATCCCGATGGTTGATGGTGTGGTTTATACAGTCAAAGACGGCGATACTATTGAAAAGTTGGCAGAAAAGTATAAAGCAAATCCTGAACGGGTGGCATTATATAACGACTTGGTAAATGGGGCGGCGCTAACCAAGGACACAAGGATTGTCTTGCCGGGTGGCGTACTGCCAGAAAATGAGCAGCCAGGTTACGTGGCGTCGCGCTCGGGCCGTCGGGGTTATGCAGGGCGGACAACGGGCGGCGCAGTCAGTGGTATCAGCTATGGTTACGCTCGAGCATCAGTTGGCAATCGATACGCTCTTGGCAACTGTACGTGGTATGTGTACGAGCGGCGAGCAGCACTTGGTCGACCAATCGGTAGTTTCTGGGGCAACGCAACGTCGTGGGCGGCAAGTGCTCGGGCAGCAGGTTTTGTCGTTAACCATACACCGGCACCAGGGGCAATCTTCCAGACGACATGGGGCGGTGGCGGTCTTGGCCACGTCGGTATGGTCGAGCGGGTTGAAGGTGGCACGATCTACGTTAGCGACATGAATTATGCTGGGTATAACGTCGTGACGCATCGAACAATCCCGATATCTGAAGTTGGTCGGTATAACTTTATCCACTAGGATGTTCTAAGGCAACAAAGTGCCTTCGCTATCTCTCGGGGGCGCTTTTTGGTATACTGAAACTATGTTTGTAGATACAGCGAAAGTATTAGTGCGAGCTGGCAAGGGCGGCAATGGTGCAGTCAGTTTTCGGCATGAGAAATATGTTGATAAGGGTGGTCCTGATGGTGGCGATGGCGGCCGCGGCGGTGACGTCATTTTTTTGGCAACTAAAGACCTCAATACACTGCTGAATTTTCGCTACAAGCCAGAACTAAAAGCAGAAAATGGTGGTGACGGTAGTAAGCGCAATAAACGCGGCAAGAGCGGCTCGCCGCTGGTCGTCAAAGTGCCAATGGGTACGTTGGTCAAGCGTGACGGCAAGGTGGTGGCAGACTTGACGGCAGACCAGCAACAAGCGGTCGTTGCTCGGGGTGGTGATGGTGGTTTTGGTAACGCGCACTTTACATCAAGTACGCGCCAAGCACCAAAGATGGCTGAACTTGGCGAGGCGGGTGAAGAATTTGAGGCAGAGCTGGAACTAAAATTGCTGGCCGATGTTGGTTTGGTTGGTTTTCCGAATGCTGGTAAATCGACATTCTTAAGCGTGGTTTCTAATGCTCGTCCAGAGATTGCTAATTATGAGTTTACGACATTGACGCCAAATCTGGGCGTAGCTGATGTTGATGATGGTTCGGTGTTGATTGCCGATATTCCAGGACTGATTGAAGGCGCCTCGGAAGGTAAGGGCTTGGGTGACCAGTTCCTTCGCCATGTTGAGCGGACGGCCGTGTTGCTGCACATGATTGACGCGTATAGTGACGACCCAGCAGAAAAATACCAGACCATTCGCCGCGAGCTGGAAAAATATTCTGAAGAATTAGCGGCGCGTCCAGAGATCATCGCTTTGACGAAGTGTGAAGGGCTGGATGATGAGATTATTGCCATGCAGTCGACGGCACTGCAGAATGTGGCGAACGGTTCGCCGGTGGTGGCGATTTCCTCGCAAACGCATGCTGGCGTGACTGAGCTGCTGCGTTTGCTGCGCCGTGAAGTTACTGAATATCGGGCACGTGAGGCGGAGATGGTTGAGGAAGAGGGTGATGATCTACCGGTAATCGCCCTGGACGCGCAAGCAGCGTCTGACGCCTGGACGGTGGAGCGGGTTGTTGGTGCGGAGCCTGAAAATGTAGATGATGAAGATGCGGTCAGTTTCATTATTCACGGTGCTAAAATTGAAAAGTTTGCTCGCCGCACTAACTTTGATCAATTTGAATCAGTCAATCGCCTGCGCGATATCATGCGAAAAATGGGTATCACTCACGAGCTAATCCGTCAGGGTGCGGTGGGCGAGACCGTGGTGCAGATTGGCGAATCGATGCCGTTTACGCTGGTTGAGCAGTAGGTTTGGGTGTCATCTCATAGCTTTGCTATACTATAGGTATGGCACAGACATTTTTCTTCTATGACTTAGAAACTAGCGGACTAAATCCGCGGCAAGACCGCATTATGCAGTTTGCCGGGCAGCAGATGGATATGAATCTCGAGCCGATTGGTGAGCCATATAACCTGCTGGTGACGCTGAATGATGATACATTGCCAAGTCCTGACGCGCTGATGGTGACTGGCATCACGCCGCAAAAAACGGTTGAGGAGGGCTACACCGAAGCGCAGTTTGCCTGGATGTTGAGTGAGGAAATTTTCACGCCTGAGACTATTGCGGTTGGTTTTAATAACATTCGGTTTGACGACGAATTTATCCGCCATTTGTTGTGGCGCAACTTCCATGATCCTTACGAATGGAGCTGGAAAGACGGTCGCTCGCGTTGGGATTTGCTGGATGTGGTGCGATTGACGCGGGCGCTCAGACCGGAAGGGATTAATTGGCCGCTTGATGCTAAGGGTGAGCCAAGTAACCGCTTGGAGTTGATCACCAGCGCCAATGGTATAGCGCACGAAAATGCTCATGACGCCTTGGCGGACGTAACGGCACTGATTGCCGTGACGAAATTAATCAAACAAAAACAGCCGCAACTATACGACTATTTACTAAAAATGCGTGACAAAAAAGTAGTCCAGCAGCTGGTTAACGTCGATGATAAAAAGCCATTTGTCTATGCCAGCGGTCGTTATGATAAAGAATTTGCTAAAACTACGGTGGCCTTTCCGCTGACGACCAGTCGAAATGGCGGTGTGGTTGTCTATGATCTGCGTTACGATCCGACGCCGTTTGTAGGACTAAGCGCAGAGGAATTGTCAGCAAAAATCTTTGCTTCGTGGGAAGAGCGGCAAGCTGAGGATTTCGTTAAATTACCGGTAAAAGAATTACAATATAACCGCTGTCCGGCGGTGGCGCCGCTGGGTGTGCTGGAACAGGGCGATGGCTGGCGGAAGATTTCACTGGACGCTAAAACTGTCCAAAAGCACCAAAACATATTACTAAAACATCCAGACTTTGCCGAAAAATTACGGACTATTTTTGAAAACAAGCCAGCCTTCAAGAAATTGCCTGATCCAGAAGCGCAATTGTATGATGGCTTTTTGAACGACCGTGATCGTATCCGTGTCGAAGCGGTGCGCAATGCCGATGAACGCGAGCTGGCTGATTTTCATCCAGAATTTCAGGACGAACGTTTAGCGCCGCTATTGCTGCACTACAAAGCACGCAACTTTCCGC
Source organism: Candidatus Saccharibacteria bacterium oral taxon 488 (assembly GCA_013100805.1). Classification (NCBI taxonomy): domain Bacteria; phylum Candidatus Saccharimonadota; species Candidatus Saccharibacteria bacterium oral taxon 488. The sequence continues at coordinate 647,970 of CP040000.1, read as the reverse complement.
GTTCGCTCAGTGAAGACGATTTGGCGCAGTGGGAAACCTGGCGGGCTCAGCGCCTGCAGGTGCAGTTACCAGGGTTTATGACAGCTTTGCATCGTTTAGCGCCGACAGCGACTGACGAGCAGCAGTTTATTTTGCAAGAATTGCAGTTGTGGGTAGAGGCAATAGTGCCGACTGAGGACTAGAATGAGGACTCGGCTAAATTTGAATGAGTCAGGTGGGCGTGCTAGTTCGTCGCCACGGCCAATCGTGTGGTTGATTGGTCGTCCGCTTTCATAGTGGTATCAGTCTGTGTTAAGTGGCGCTGTGTTACTGCTAGCCACGTGGCGACCATTGCTAGACTGACCTGTTGTGCCGCAGCGTGACGAGTCCGCGCTGCGAGGCGGAACTGTCGATTGATACGACGCTGATCAAATCGCCCCAGTATCTCGATGCTGTTCCAGAACGTGACGCTGATCGACTTGGCCCAAATAATGCACGCCGGTACAATGATCATCCAAAAACCCATCATCACAGCCGCTGGCAGGATAATGCTGGTAAAGGGGAGTCTGCCGATAACCATGAATGAAAACCACTCTTCACGAGTCAGGTAAAACAAGGTTGCGACGGCAACGGCAATTCCACAGATGATCACAAACCTCTTCATGTATTTTACTATAACAGCCGATTATTATATTTGCAATCATAAGCATAATATGTTTTTATAAATACATTTATGGTGTGGTATCAGGGGAAATTATCTCGCCCGCTGCAACTGGAAAAATAAACGTCTATTCGGTATAATAGACCAGATATGCCAGAGGTAATTCGCGTCAAGGGCGCCCGTGAACACAATCTGAAAAATATTGACGTGGAAATTCCGCGCGATAAATTAGTGGTAATCACTGGCCTGAGTGGTAGTGGTAAGTCGTCACTAGCGTTTGATACGATTTACGCCGAGGGCCAGCGCCGCTATGTCGAAAGTCTGTCGAGCTATGCGCGGCAATTTTTAGGCATTATGGATAAGCCGGATGTTGATAGCATTGAGGGTCTGAGTCCGGCAATTTCAATTGACCAAAAGTCAACCAGCCGTAATCCACGTTCAACCGTGGCGACGGTGACCGAGATTTATGATTATCTGCGCCTCTTGTTTGCGCGGATTGGCACGCCGCATTGTCCGGCTCTCAAGCCAGACGGCACGCGCTGCCATAAGCCAGTGTCGCGCCGCACAGCCGAGGCGATTATCCAAGAGATTGCTAAGCAATATGATGGCAAGCGATTGCTGCTACTCGCACCAATTGTCAAGAATAAGAAGGGCGAGTTTGCGCACATTCCAGAGCAATATCGACGGTTAGGTTACGCCCGGGTGCGCGTGGATGGTGTGGTGTATGCGCTGGATGAGTTTCCGCAGTTACAGAAAAGTTACAAGCACAGTATCGAGTTAGTGGTTGACCGCCTGGCAATGAACAGTGACCTGACTAGTCGGTTGAGTCAGAGTGTCGAGCAGGCGCTGGAGCTTGGCCAGGGTATGGTTGAGGTGCTGGATGCTGATACGGATGAACTGAAGACATTCTCGCAGCGATATGCCTGTGTTGATCATCCAGATGAGGAGATTCCAGAGCTTGAGCCGCGTCTGTTTAGTTTTAATGCACCGCAAGGGGCTTGTCCGAGCTGCACTGGACTTGGCAGCCGATTGGAGGTTGATCCTCATTTAGTACTGAATGAGAATCTGACGATTGCCGAAGGGGCAATTCGGCCATACAACCGGATCAATGTTGATAACTTTTACATGCGCAAGATTTCGGCGGTAGCCGAGGCGCATGGTTTTAGTATCCGGACGCCGGTCGGGCAGTTGTCTGATGAGGCGCGCCAGAAAGTACTCTACGGCACGGGCGATCAGAAATATCCAGTGCAGCTCGGCAATGGGCGGCATTACGATACAACCTATGAAGGGGTGATCCCTAATCTGGAGCGGCGCTGGAAAGAAACCGATAGCGAATTTATGCGCAAGGACATTGAGCGGTTTATGCGCCAGCGGGATTGTTATGTTTGCGGTGGCGCGCGGCTGAAGCCGGTTGTCTTGGCGGTAACGGTGCAGGGGTTGAATATTATGGATATTTGCGATCTTGGAGTTGATGACGCGCTTGATTTGTTCACTCACAAGTTAACATTGAACGAGCAGCAGGCAATGATCGCGAGGCTTATTTTGAAAGAGATTACCGCCCGCCTCGGCTTTATGAGTAATGTCGGGCTTAATTATTTGGAGTTAGGGCGCGCCGCCAATACGTTGAGCGGCGGCGAGGCGCAGCGAATTCGGCTGGCAACGCAGATTGGTAGCGGTTTGCAGGGTGTGCTGTATGTGCTGGATGAGCCATCAATTGGCCTGCATCAGCGCGATAATGATCGGCTGATTGCTACGCTGAAGCACCTACGTAATCTCGGCAATACGGTGCTGGTAGTCGAACACGACGAGGATACCATTCGGCAGAGTGACTTTTTGATCGATATGGGCCCAGGCGCTGGTGTGCATGGCGGCGCGGTGGTGGCGCTGGGTTCTCCTGAAGAGGTAGCAAAATGTGCAGATAGCGTGACTGGTTGGTATCTGTCGGGTATAGAAAAGATTGCCGTACCAAAACACCGCCGCCAGGTTGATGCGAGCCGTCAACTGATCGTCCGCGGTGCTCGTGAGAACAACTTGAAGCGTATCGACGTGGCGTTCCCCTTGGGTCTGATGACAGTGGTGTCGGGTGTATCAGGTAGCGGTAAATCAACTCTAGTTAATGATATTGTCGCCAAAGAATTAGCGGCACGGCTGAATCGGGCCAGCGATGTGTCAGGGGCACACGATAAAATTGAGGGTATCAAGCAGCTAGACAAAGCCATCGTCATCGATCAGTCGCCAATTGGCCGTACGCCACGCTCCAATCCAGCGACCTACACTGGTATTTTTACGCCAATTCGCGAGCTGTTTGCCAGCACGCCTGAGGCTAATGTTCGCGGCTATAAAGCGGGCCGGTTTAGCTTTAACGTCAAGGGCGGCCGCTGCGAAAATTGCCAAGGCGACGGTATGATCAAGATCGAAATGCATTTCTTGCCAGATGTCTACGTCCAGTGCGACGAGTGTCACGGTCAGCGTTACAATCGTGAGGCGCTGGAGATTAAGTATAAAAATAAGACCATTGCTGATGTACTTGATATGACGGTCGAGCAGGCGGCGGAGTTCTTTGATAGTGTGCCTAATATCGCCCGGAAATTACAGACGCTGGTCGAAGTTGGTCTTAGCTACATCAAGCTCGGCCAGCCAGCGACCACCTTTTCAGGCGGCGAGGCACAGCGGATTAAACTAGCGACAGAACTCTCCAAGCGTTCGACGGGCAAGACGATGTATATTCTGGACGAGCCGACAACTGGGCTACATTCTGCCGATGTTAAGCGGCTGCTGGGGATTTTGCAGCAGCTGGTTGACGGCGGCAACAGTATGATCATCATTGAGCACAATCTGGATGTCATCAAATCGGCCGACTGGATTATTGATATGGGGCCTGAGGGTGGTCTCGGCGGCGGTACGGTGGTGGCGAGCGGCACGCCAGAAGAAGTCGCCAACGTGCCAGAATCATTTACTGGTACGTATCTGAAAAGTTTGCTGTAGTTTGACGTACAGCTACTAACGAGCAGTCTTCATACATGAAGGCTTATTGCTTTTTGCGGGGATTCTTGCCAAACAGGACTGATACTTGTTGGCGTAGTGTCGCGCGAGTATGCTCCTGCTTGAGGGCGTGAATAATCATTGGCAGCACTGACAAAAAGATGATGACCAGTGCGGCGACTTCTATATTAACACCAGCGTCGGTGAGCGCCTTGCCAGCAAAGAATCCGAGGTAGGTGAAAAGCGTGGCCCAAATAACGCCACCGAGAATATTAAAAATAATAAAAGTTCGATAGTGCATCTTGCTAGCGCCGGCCACGATTGGCGCAAACGTACGCACAATCGGTACAAACCGTGCCAGCACCACAGTAAGTGAGCCATGCTTTTCGTAAAACTTTTCGGCTTGCACGAGATATTTCTTCTTAAAGAAGCGAGAGTTTTTGCGTTCAAATAATTTACGGCCAACTTTATGTCCAAATGCGTAACCGACACTGTCGCCGAGAATAGCCATTAATGAGAGCAGGAGCGCAAAGAAATGAATATCAATTGGCAAAATATGCTGCTGAACCATATAGCCAGCCGTGAATAGCAGACTATCGCCCGGAAAGACGAAACCAAAGAGTAGGCCCGATTCGGCAAAGACAACCAGCAAAATCGCGACAACACCAAAATGAACAATAAAATCAATAAACGCGTGCATCATATCATTATGCATTATAGCATACTACCTAGAGACTGTGCTGGTTAGGCGTCAATAAAGCCGCCAGATTGATGCTGCCACAGTTTTGCGTAGTGGCCGCCATGCTTAATGAGCTGGTCATGTGAGCCATCCTCGACTATCTTACCATCGTGCATCACGATGATTCGATCAAGCTTGGCGATTGTTGAAAGTCGATGAGCGATGACGATTGAGGTACGGTTCTGCATCAGTGTCTTGAGCGATTTTTGGATTAGAACTTCTGACTCAGAATCAAGCGCCGAGGTCGCCTCGTCGAGGACCAAGATTGGCGCATCTTTCACGATGGCCCGAGCGATAGCAATGCGCTGGCGCTGTCCACCCGACAACTTTACGCCGCGCTCACCGACCAGTGTGTCAAAGCCGTCCTGCAGCTGAGTAATAAAATCATAGGCCCCCGCCTTTTTGGCTGCTTGTTCAATCTCGGCATCAGTAGCGTCGGCCTTGCCATAGGCAATGTTCTCACGCACCGAACGGTGAAACAGCAGCGGCTCCTGCGGCACGTAAGCGATCTGCGAACGGAGGCTGGCCTGTGTGACCTCGGCAATGTCCTGCTCATCAATCATGATTGCGCCCGAGTCGATGTCGGCAAATCTCAGCAGCAATTTCGTCAGAGTCGTCTTGCCCGAACCACTAGAACCAACCAGCCCGACCTTTTCGCCTGGCGTAATATGCAATGAAAAGTCGCGAAACAGCATCGCCCCCTTGCCTTCGTCATGCGTAAAGGTTACGGCATCAAAATCAATAACACCGCGATTAACATGAAGCTTTTTGTCACTTCTATCAACAAGTGATGTTGGTGTGTGTAATATCTCGACCATCTCATGAGCGTCACCGATGATCCGGTTATAATTGCGCATGATGCTATTCATATTCCACAGCTCACGGGCAACACTACCAGTGTAGGTAATGATTAAGTACACCGCTGCGACCGAAACGACATTATACTGTGCTGCATAAATAGCGAACACGATGGCACCGATTCGGATGCTGGTGTTTATCGTTGAGTAAACACTGCTGACAGTGAGGAACCCTCGCATGGTGGCCAGGCTAGCCTTGCGCCATGCGCGATTTGTTTTATCAAATCGCTGCTGCTCGATTTTTTCAGCGCTGGATGACTTGACAGCAAGCACATTTGACACCATGTCAGCGAGGTTGCCGCTTACTTTGTTGCTGGCCTCCGCCTCACGCCTACTTAATTTGGCCATCGGACGCGATCCAAAGAACACGGCTACGCCAAAGATGATCGAGAACATGAATAGAAAGAGCGCGTATTGCCAGAGTAACATCGACAGGATAACAATTGATCCGGTGAGTGAGATAACCAGCGGCAGTACTGCCCACACTAGCTCATCCCAAAATCGCTCAACACAGCTACTGAGCTTGCTGTTTTGGCTGACGAGCGAGCCACCAAATTTGTTAGAGTGGAAAAACATGGTCTCACCAGATAGCTTGGCGAATACCTTGTTTGCGATGTCGCGCTGCATAATGGTTTCTAACGTCCACATTAAATACAGTACTATCCGCCACCCAATAATCTCTGACCATAGTTGGCTGAGGCCATAGAGAATCACAAGCGTCCACACAGAGCCGGTCTGTAGCTGACCATGTTGAATCATATCCAGGAGCTGTGCGATAATCAGCGGTCCGACAATTGTGCCTACCGCTAAGGTTAAGGTAGCTGTAATGAGCGCTAGATTGCGTCGCCATTTGTATGGACGTGACGCTCGCCATAGTAATTGTAATGTTATTTTTGCGTGTTGTTGTCGCAAGGTAAAACTCCTTAGATTTATATTTTGATATAAAGATAGGTCATCCACGACCCGCTATGGTGGGCTCGGGCGACCAAGACTCACGATAATAATACAAATTTCATTGTATAACAGGGGCGGGTTGGCTGTCAACTGATGGAAGAATGTTAGCGTACTATGAATAAAAGGTAGCCGAGGGAGCGTGACGTGTCTATGTCTCTACACTAGGGAAGTCGACTTCCCTAGTTTTTCTAATCTGATCGCGCTACACTAGAGCCAAAAGGAAATGATATGAGTTTTGAAGCAAAGATCCATGAGGCACAAACGAAAATTTTGCGGGAATTGTTATTTTTGCCAGTGGCTAATTTCGCAACACTACAAAAAGCAAGCGGCCTGGAAAGTGATCATATCAAATTTCATATCAAACGGCTCGTTGAGCTAGGTTATGTGCAGAAAGTCGACGGCGGGTATTGTCTCTCGGTCAAGGGCAAGGAGTACGCGAATAAGCTTGATACCGATGCCGGTGTTATTGAGCGGCAGCCAAAGGTGGCAGTTATGCTCGTGATCGAACGTGAGCATGATGGAGAAAAACAGTATTTATTGCAGCAGCGGCTCAAGCACCCCTACTATGGGTTTTGGGGTGCGCCTACTGGCAAAGTGCGGTGGGCCGAGTCAATCGCCGATGCGGCCTCGCGTGAATTGACGGAGGAGACGGGTTTACGGGGTGAGTTTGTTCATCGCGGGGTGTACCATGAACGTGTGCGCCATGCGCAAACAGGTGAAATTATCGAAGACAAGATCTTTCACCTGATGTTTTGCAAGGTATTTTCGGGTAAATTGGTCGTACAGTTTGAGGGCGGCAGAAATACTTGGCGTACACTCGATGAGATGCGTGATGAACCAAAAAAGTACAAGAGTTTTTTGCGAGAAATCACGGCGTGTATCAACGGGTGCGGCGAGTTGACTGAAATAATATATGAATATGGTAGTGCGGAGTTCTAGGCCGCGGGCAGTACGTGCGGTATTGTGTGGGTCGTACAGGCGCGATATTGACGGGTTGCGGCGAGCTTACGACGAGCTAGCCGTAACTGGCTGTCAGGTATTGTCACCGCGACGAGTGGACTTTATGGACGGTGAATTTGTTGTTGACGCTGCAGAAGTTGGCCTGTCGCCTCGAGAGATAGAAAACTGGCATTTACGGGCTATCGAGCAGTCTGATTTTATTTTACTACATGCCCCCAAAGGCTATGTTGGCATAAGTGCTGCGATGGAGATCGGTTATGCTCTCGCATTAAAGAAACCAATCTTTTCACGAACAGCACCAGTTGATATTATGCTGCGTGAACTAGTTTACGTTGTTCCGAGTGTGTATGATGCATTATGCACCTTGGGGTTTCGTAGCTAATAAATAGATTTACGTCCATAACTTGCATGGGGGTGTATAATAAAGTTTATGAACAAATCAATGACGATAGTAAGACAGGAAGTTTGCCGACTGCTTGGCGGTGATACGTCAGGCCATAGCGACGAACACGTTGAGCGTGTGGCACGACTAGCGGAGCGATTCGCGAATGAGTATAAAAAAGAAGCGGCTTCGATGGACGAAGTGCTGCTGACGGCATGGCTACACGATGTTGATGACTATAAATTAGTTGGCAAAAAGCAAGCGGATGAACTCAATAATGCCACGTCGATTATGATAAAAGCTGGTGTTGCGGCTGGTTTGCAGGATGCGGTGCGTCATAATATTGCTCGGATTGGCTATAGTCGCTATCTACATGGTGTGCGGCCAGAGCGTTTGGCCGGTCAGATAGTGTCTGATGCCGATATGTGTGATGCGATTGGGGCATGCGGTATCGAGCGGGCACTTATTTATGCGGTGAATCACGGTAGTTGTCGGATATTTGATCCAACTGTTTGGCCTGATGTGAACATTGATGCGCATCGATATAACGCTAACGGTGGCACGCATGATGGCGATAGCTTTATTAATTATTTCTTTGAAAAGTTGTTGAAGCTACCAAAGATTATGATGACCGATCCGGGCCGAGACGAAGCGTTAGTTCGTCAGCAAACTATGGTTACTTTTCTTCGTGCCTATTTTCGAGAAAAGAATGTACCGGAGTGGAGTGATTTTCTGGAAGAATATCTTATCTCGATGGATGAGTAGAGGTATATTGCTCTTCCCAGGTCGTTATGGCCTGCCAAATTATTTCGTTGGTTGCGCTACACAGCTCAGCTACCGTGGCGATATCCGATGAAAACTCACCGTCTACTTGCTCGGCTGACGCTGCGTGTAATTCGTCAGCCAGTTTGTCAAACAGCAACATACGTTGTTGAATGTAGGTGACGAGCGGCTTGATAGCAAGGGCGATATGCTGCCGCCGTGAACTGTCTATCCGGTAGGAGATCATATCAAGTGTTTCTAGATAGCGTAGTCCACCGGTGATAGCTGCTTTGCTAAAGCCAGTTTGCTCATGCAGGCTTGTGTGGCTATGGTGGTACGGTGGGGTGATAAGGAGGCAATGGATAATTGTCGCTGAGGCTGGTGGGATGCCGAGCGAGATCAAGGTAGCTATGATATTTTTTGAGTTTATATCCATGTGAACAATATATCACATAATATTGACGAAGGGTAGTCTGAAGCGTGAACAGTATAGAATGATTGTGATATACTAATGTGATGACTAGGCCGTTGCTATATGATGAAATCGATCAAGATAGTATGAATGCTTCGTTTCACGCTCGTGGTTGGCCGCCAGTCTATACCGCTTCACCCCGCTCACGTATCGTGCTGGTTGGTCAGGCGCCGGGACGAATAGCGCAGGAAACACGTACGCCATGGAATGATGCCAGTGGTCGCACGTTGCGTCAGTGGCTGGGGGTTACCGATGAACAATTTTATGATCCTGATTTGTTTGCTCTAATGCCAATGGATTTTTATTATCCAGGTAAGGCTGCGCATGGTGATTTACCGCCGCGACCGGAGTTTGCCAAAAAGTGGCATCCGCGGCTGCTAGCACAGATGCCGGATGTGAGGCTGATGATTTTAGTTGGTGCTCATGCTCAGCAATACTATCTTAATAAGCAGGCGAAGCGCAACCTGACCGAAACAGTCGCGCATTATGCGGAGTATCTGCCTCATTATTTTCCACTTGTCCATCCATCACCGCTTAACTTCCGCTGGCGGGCGCGCAATCCGTGGTTCGAAATGAATGTCATTCCGATTCTGTCTAAGATGGTCAAAGAATTAGCACAGAAGTCAAGATCATGGTAGGGTATTCATACTAACATAGCTTCGCGGTCAATCTTTTTGTAGTACGAGGCCACTTCGTGCCGGTATGTATACACGTATAATGTGCTCGTCGTTATGTGGCGTTGTAAAGTAGCGACCATGAGGATCAACCCGGCCCTGCCCGCCAAACTGCTTGTCGTCGCTGTCCAAAATTACATTGTATGACCCAGCCGCCGCTGGTATGCCGTAATCCGTCCACGACCGGTTGGGCGAGAAGTTCATAATAAACAGAAGATCGCCGCGTGTGAAGCTGACGACGTGATCGTGCTGGCGAATGGTGAGGTAGTGAATGCCTGGGTCATCAATGGTTTGGGCAATTTTCATCAGGCTTGCATCAAACTCGCCCAGCCATTGGTATTTGAGAAAACCATTGTCGCGTAAACTCCATTGGCGCCGCGCGTGCTTGAACGACCAATTATTACCTTGGCGCGGAAAATCGATCCATTCGGGATGTCCAAATTCATTACCCATGAAGTTGAGGTAGCCGCCGCCGTGCAGTCCGGCTGTCAGCAGTCGAATCAGTTTATGTAGGGCTATGCCACGTTCCACGGTCAGGTCGGGGTCGTCCTTGTTCATATGCTCATACATTTCCTTATCAATCAGGCGAAAAATCAGCGTCTTGTCGCCGACCAAGGCTTGGTCATGGCTCTCGGCGTAGGTGATGACCTTTTCCTCTGGGCGGTGCGAACTCAGCGTATGTGCCAATTCGCCCAGGTCCCAATCTTCGTCGCGCTTCTCTTTCAATGTCTTGATCCAGAGATCGGGCGCGCCCATCGCCAAGCGATAATCAAAGCCTAGGCCGCCGTGTTCAGTCGGTGCCGCCAAGCCCGGTAACCCACTCATTTCCTCGGCAATGGTCGTGGCGTCGGGGCGAACGGCGTGAATGACGTCATTTGCCAGTCTGAGATAGACCAGGGCGTCCTTATCAACATCGTCAGCAAAATAATCATCATAACTGGTGAAGCTTTTGTCCAAACCGTGGTCGTGATACAGCATACTGGTTACACCGTCAAATCGAAAGCCGTCAACGTGGTACTCGTCCAACCACCAGCGGCAATTACTAGCCAAAAAGTGCAGTACTTCCGGTTTGCCATAATCAAACAACCGCGAATCCCATGCTGGATGATCGTGAGCCTTGAAATATTGCGTCGGGTTGCCTGCGAAATTACTGAGGCCTTCGACTTCATTTTTGGCGGCATGAGCATGAACAATGTCAATGATGACGCGCAGCCCCAATCCGTGCGCCGCGTCAACTAACCGCTTGAAATCATCGGGCGTGCCAAACCGCGACGACACCGCGAAAAAGTTGCTGACGTGATAGCCAAAACTGCCATAATACGGGTGCTCGGCGATAGCCATTAGCTGGATGGTGTTGTATCCTGCCTGTTTGATGCGCGGCAGGACACCCGCAGTAAATTTGTTGAAGCTGGCGACCTTTTCCTCTTCGCTGCTCATACCGACATGCGCCTCATAAATTAACGGCACGTTTGGCGCAGATGGAATGTTGTGCTGCCACTGATATGGCTCATCAGGCTGCCAGACTACGGCAGAAAAATCCACCGAATCATCATCTTGAATAACGTAGGTGGCATATGATGGCAAGCGCCAACCAGCTCCGCCCGGCCAATAGACGCGCAGCTTATATTTCTGCCCGTGGTGCAGCGCGTCCTCCGGCAAATCAACACTCCATTCGCCATGTTCACCGCGCTGTAAACTAAATTTCTCGCGCTCCTGCCACCCAGAAAACTCACCCATCAAAACCAGCCGCGTAGCATTCGGCGCCCATTCGCGAAATGTCCAGCCCGCCGCCGTCTGGTGCAGGCCAAAATGTAAAAACCCTAAGGCAAACTCAGTCGGCGATTTACCATCCAGGATCTTCTGTAGCATTGACGAAACATACGCCTCGCGCACCTTGATGACGGGTTCATGTGGGGTCAGCCACGGATCAAGCTCAACCAGCGTTTTCTTGCTCATGGTTATAGTGTAGCGGAAAAAACTGATATAATCTATCAAATGAAACCGTTTTCTTTTGAAATAACGTCTAGGCTCGGCGACACGCTGGCGCGCACTGGCGTTATTCACACGCCGCACGGCGATATTACAACGCCAGCGTTTATCGTGGTCGGCACTAAGGCTAATGTCAAGGCGATGCTGCCAGAGATGGTGGCGGATGTCGGTGCGCAAGCGGTGCTAGCAAACGCCTATCATCTGTATTTGCAGCCGGGTCATCAGCTCATCGAGAAGGCTGGCTATTTGGGTAAATTTATGAATTGGCCAGGGCCGACGTTCACTGATAGCGGCGGCTTTCAGGTGCTAAGTCTGGGGTCAGGTTTTAAGAAGGTTTTGGCTATGAGTACGGATGTTGATGAGGAAATTGCCATCGCTAAAAAATCGTCGCGCCATGCTTGGGTGGATGAAAACGGCGTGATGTTTAAATCGCACCTAGACGGCTCGTACCATAAATTTACGCCGGAGTTATCTATGCAGATTCAGGCGGGCATTGGCGCGGATATTACCTTTGCCTTTGATGAACTGACCTCGCTGATTGATCCATATGATTATCAGGTGGAGGCATTGGCGCGGACGCATGCGTGGGCGGAGCGGAGTTTGGCGGAGGTCAAACGACTCCGTGAAGCCTGTCCCGACAAACCGTATCAAGCGTTATTTGCCGTGCTGCAGGGTGCGAATTACGAGGATCTGCGCAAGCAAACGGCTGCGTTTCTAGGTGCAATGAACTTTGATGGCTACGGCATCGGTGGCGCGCTGGAAAAGGAAACCATGGCGCAGACGATTCAGTGGGTTAATCAAATCTTGCCCGAGAACAGGCCGCGGCATTTGCTCGGCATCTCCGAGCCGGACGATATTTTTGCGGCGATTGAGCAGGGAATCGACACCTTTGACTGTGTCAGCCCGACACGCGTGGCCAGAAACGGCGCGGCCTACACGCCGTGTGGTCGAGTCAATGTTCGCGGCCAAAAATACCGCGAACTGTTTGAACCAATTATGGAAGATTGCAATTGCTATACTTGCAGGAATTATACTGCCGCCTATCTCTGTCATTTACTCCATGCCCGCGAATCTCTGGCTGGCACGCTGCTGTCGATCCACAATGAACGATTTATCGTCAAACTAGTTGATGATATTCGTGCCAGCCTAGAGGACGGAACATTTTACGAGTTTCGCGAGGCGTTTTTAGCGACGTACTATCGCCACTAGCGCGAGAGCATTATTCGACCGTCACGCTCTTGGCCAGATTGCGTGGCTGATCGACATCATGACCGCGCCCGACAGCCACGTGATAGGCTAGGAGCTGCGACACGACATTGAATAAGAGCGGCGTGAGGTGCGTCAATTTGGTTGAGACGCGGATAACGGTTTCGCCTGGCACCTTTTTCGTCGTATCGGTGATAACAATGGCATGAGCGCCACGAGTGTTCATCTCGATCAAGTTGCTCTGCGACTTCTCGTACAGCCAGTTGTCTTGGATATAGCAGACCTCAAAGAAACGATCATCAATCAGGGCGATCGGGCCATGCTTCAGCTCGCCGGCGGCATACGCTTCAGCATGAATGTAACTCACCTCCTTGAGTTTCAGCGCACCCTCCATAGCGATCGGATACAGCGTATCACGACCGATATAGAGTGCGTGATTGTAATCAGCATACGCCCTAGCGATGGAAGGTATCTCGGCACCTTGTTTATCGAGGACTTTTTGGATCTCGCTTGGTAGTATCGCTAATTCTTGCACAAATTCATCAATAAATTGTGGGTTGGTGCCCTTGGCATTGGCGAGCATGATACCAAAGATCGTCAGAGCGGCGACTTGTGAGGTAAAGGCCTTGGTGCTGGCGACACTAATCTCGGCGCCAACGTGTAAGTACACGCCGCCATCAACCGCTCGGGCGATTGTGCTGCCGACGGCATTGACGACGCCGAGGCATTTAACGCCACGTCGCTTCAATTCATTCAGACAGGCAAGGGTGTCGGCTGTTTCACCACTCTGGCTAACAATTATAGCGACCGAGTGCTCAGGCACGTTGAATGCGCGGTAGCGTAGCTCACTGGCAATCTCGACGCTGATAGTCACGTCATCGGTCAGTTGCTCGATAAAGTAGCTGGCTTGCACACCAGCAAAATAGGCAGTGCCACAGCCAACGATGATGACATGTTTAACGTGGCGCAGTTCATCATCGCTCATGTTGAGACCGCCGAGGCGCGCATATTTCTGTTTAGGCAGTACGCGGCCGGCCAGTGTGGCGGCGAGGCTGGTTGGCTGTTCATAAATTTCTTTGGCGAGGAAATGGTCAAAGCCCTGCTTCTGAATCGCCTGCATATCCATGTCGAGCATTTCGATCTTGACGTCAAGCTTTTGCGATTCAATTGTCTGTAGTTCTAGCCCACTGCGAGTGCAGCGGCCGATTTCACCATCGTGTAGATATACCACTTGATTGGTGTAGCCAACTAGCGCCGAGGCGTCACTAGCGATATATGTTTCGCTATCTCCGACGCCAATGATCAGCGGGCTGCCTTGGCGAGCCACGATAATTTCTTCGGGATTCGTGGTGTCAAGCACTGCAATGCCATACGCTCCAACCACCATTTTCAATGCACCGGTGACTGCTGTCAGCAAATCCGGTGAGTCACGCCGCAGATAGTCAATCAGGGCCGCCAACACCTCGCTATCGGTATCGCTCTTAAACTCGTACTCATGGCCAGAAAGCATCGTTTTAAGGTCTTGGTAGTTCTCAATGATACCGTTATGTACCAGATAAATCTCGCCAACATGGTGTGGGTGAGCGTTGCGTTTACTTGGTTCACCATGCGTTGCCCAGCGGGTGTGTCCGATGCCGACCGTATCGCTCGTCTTATGTTGTCCGACAAGCTCTTCCAGCGCTGCCACCTTGCCTTTGGTGCGCAGCAGGGTTGGTGTGGCAGAACCCGACAGGGTGACGATTCCGGCGCTGTCATAGCCGCGGTACTCGAGCCGCTTTAGTTCAGCGACAAGGATGTTCTGCGCCTCGCGCTCACCGATATAGCCAACAATTCCACACATACATTATTTCTCCTTTAGCATTAACTGATACACATTCTTCAGTATACGACATCTCAGAAAAATAATGAACAAAAAGTAATAATTACAACAATCTACCCCTGTAAGAAAGTGTTGTATATAATACAATTATTGATATCACCATTCAAAATGGATGCAGCATCTGGCGAGTATGCTCGTCGCAACGTAGTGTCCACCGGCAGAGATTAACAAAGTTGGGAGCGGTAGTGACAGAAGTGTATGAAAGGGAGCGACACCGAGTTGGTGGCAGCACCCGAGTACGACACTAACGAGTGCGACGTAAACGATAACAAATTTTGTGCCACTAACGCTGAGCCTATCAAGGGTGCGCTTGACGTAGAAAAATGTAACACCGTAGCAGATCGCGATGAAGATAAATAGAAAGAATAATAGAAAGACGGCAGACTGTCCGCTGGCCTTGATAAATAAGGTGGTGAGCTTGATGAACATCCAGGTTGCTGCGAGCGCTATGGTTAGAAGGAAGGCGATACTTAAGGAGGGTAGCTTCGGCAGACTGGTTTGATGACGACGATCATACTCGGCATTTAGCTCCTGACGCTCGTCATACGATAATCGTTTTGGGTACACACCGGCGCGAGCTGCTTCGGGTGTTACTTTCTTAGAAAAGATACTCATGCTCATAGTATAAACCCTATTTACAACAGTTTGCAAACCAGTTATAATCAAGAACATACGCCGTGAGGTCTGTTTAATGGACTGTACCCGCGTGAAAATATAATTAAGTAAAGGAGAACTTCTACAAATGGCAGATGCATTTGACCGAAGCAAGCCGCACGTGAACGTCGGTACTATGGGCCACGTTGACCACGGCAAGACGACACTGACCGCCGCAATTACGGCAGTGCTCGCAAAGCGCCTCCCAAGCGCAGTTAACAAACCAATTGCGTACGACCAGATCGACAACGCACCAGAAGAGCGCCAGCGCGGTATTACCATCGCCAGCTCACACCAAGAATACGAGTCACCGAACCGTCACTATGCGCACGTTGATATGCCAGGTCACGCTGACTACGTCAAGAATATGATCACCGGTGCTGCCCAGGTTGACGGCGCGATCCTAGTGATTGCGGCAACCGACGGCCCAATGCCGCAAACCCGCGAGCACGTGCTGCTGGCAAAGCAGGTTGGCGTGCCAAAGATCGTTGTCTTCCTCAACAAGATGGATATGGCTGACGCAGATATGGTTGAGCTGATTGAAGAAGAAGTTCGCGAGCTGCTTGCTAAGAACGGCTTTGATGAGAATGCTCCAATTATCAAGGGTTCAGCTCTCAAGGCGCTGGAAGGCGATGAGAAGTACGAAGACGCTATCATGGAGTTGGTTGACGCGATGGATAACTACATCCCAGAGCCACCACGCGACATGGACAAGCCGTTCATTATGCCAATTGAGGACGTCTTCTCAATCAAGGGTCGCGGTACTGTGGCAACCGGTCGTATTGAGCAGGGCGTTGTTAAGCTGAACGACGAGGTTGAAATCGTTGGTATCCGCCCAACTCAGAAATCAGTGGTGACCGGTATTGAGGCATTTAAGAAGTCTCTGGATCAGGGTCAAGCAGGCGACAACGCTGGTGTCTTGCTACGCGGTATTGAGCGGACTGACATTGAGCGTGGCCAGGTCTTGGCAAAGCCAGGCACCATTACGCCGCACACCGAGTTTGAGGCTGAGGTTTACATCTTGAAGAAGGAAGAAGGCGGTCGCCACACTCCATTCTCCAAGGGTTACAAGCCACAGTTCTACTTTCGCACCACTGACGTGACTGGTGAAGTTGAGCTGCCAGCTGACAAAGAAATGGTCATGCCAGGCGACACCGTAACCTTCAAGGTTAAGTTGCTCGCGCCAATCGCTATGGAGCAAGGTTTGAACTTTGCTATCCGCGAAGGCGGCCGTACCGTTGGTGCTGGTGTGGTAACAAAGATTAACAAATAATCTTCATAACCTAAGCATAAAAATCCCCCGGGAAACTGGGGGATTTTTGATGGGCTACATTGTCAATGGACTATCATGAACAGTTTGACAAGTTAATGAGATAGCGTTACAGTAGAGGGGTTATTGCAATAAAAAATCAGGAGACAGACATGAATAAACAGAAGTTGGTGGTCGTCGGTGCGGGCGGTATGGTCGGTGCGACAGCGGCATACGCCTGCGCACTACGGAGTGTGGTTGAGGAAATCGTGCTGATTGACCGTAACCCCGATCTGGCGTGGGGTCAAGCGGCGGATATCACTGATGGAATGGGAATTGATCGGTGTGTTGTGGTGCGGCCTGGTAGTTATGACGATATCAAGACTGATGATATCGTGGTTATCACCGCTGGTGCACCGCAACAGCCGGGGCAGACGCGACTGGAGCTGCTCGGCGTGAATGCTGAGATTATGCGTGGGACGGTTAGAAATATTATAAAAAATGGTGCTCGCCCGTATATCATTGTGGTATCAAATCCGGTTGATGCACTAACGTATGTGGCGCTGAAAGAATCGGGCCTGCCAAAGAGTCGGGTGTTTGGCACGGGGACAGCACTTGACACCTCGCGACTTAAATCATATATTGCAGACGAGCTAGATGTGCATAGTCGGGAGGTTGATGCGTATATTTTAGGGGAGCATGGTGATTCATCATTTGCGACAATCGAATCAGCGCAAGTCGGTGAGGTGCCGCTCGCTGATTATCCGGGATTTAAGCCAGCGATGGTCGATGGTATTGAGGAGAAAATTCGTCAACGGGCGTACCGGGTGATCGAGACCAAGCGGTCGACGTATTATGCAATTGGTTTCGTTATCTCCAAGATTGTCTCGGCACTACGCTCGTCGTCACGCTCGGTCTATCCAGTCTGCTCACTGGTTGAGGGCGAGTATGGGCTGCACGATGTAGTGCTCGGCCTGCCATCAACGATTTGTGCGGATGGTGTGAAGATCTTGACTGGGTATCCGCTTAATGAGCGCGAACAGGCGGCACTGCGTCATTCGGCCAAAGTGGTGGCAGAAGCCATTCGTAGTTTAGAGTGATGTTTGACGGAATAAATATTATATGTTACAGTTAGATTACTATGGAAGAGTTGTCGCACAAAAAAGCGCAAAAATTAAGAGTCGAAAAACTTGGTGAGTGTATCAATCCGCTAGCAGGCGATATTTACGAGACCGCCTTGAATTTGTTTCCGGCTCGGACACTAGAGGAGATGCAAATTGTTATTGATGAGAACAGTGGTGACTTCAGGGGTGGTGAGGGTGAAACACGGAATGGTGAGAAAATTCCAATGATTGTCATCGGTACAAGGGAGACGCTGTCTAGTCCGAATCTTATAGCACGGATGTCGTCTCGACTGGGTGTGCCGCGTGAGCGACTTGAGGATGCAGAAATAGGTCGTCAAATCGTCGGGTTGATAGCGTTTTGTCATGAGTTAGGGCACATAATCCAGCTTGACGAAAAGGTAATGCGGGTTTTTGATGAGATAGATAATACCATCGTACCTCTGCCGGTGGACTATACTAGTGAGCAATACCAAGAATATGTCCGGTCTGACCACGAAGCTAATGCCGATTATATTGCAGCCTGTATTTTGGCGGCGAGCCGGTTGGGTGAAGCTATGGGTTATCGACCGCCGATTGAAGATGTCGCGCAGTGGCGCCAGTGGGTGGCAGCAAATCCGGTAGTTCTTGACTAGCCATACTTCAGGTATTGTGATATAATTACCAAACAGTATTAATTTACTCCGAGAACTCGGCCATCCGCGAGGCACGGACGTGAGCAGAGGTTACGGAGTCGCACATAAAGGAGGAGCTATGGCTCAAGACACTGGTATCAAGATTCGTATCCGTCTAAAAGCGTACGACCATAAAGTCATCGACCAGTCAACAAAACAAATTATCGATACGGCAATTCGCACCGGCGCGAGCGTGGCCGGCCCTGTGCCGCTGCCGACTCGCCGCAGTACCTACACGGTGGTAAAAAGCCCGCACGTCTATAAAATGGGTGGTGAGAGCTACGAGATGCGTACTCATAAGCGCCTCATTGACATTACCAATGCTACGCCAAAAACGATTGATAGCCTGCAGAATCTGAGCTTACCGGCTGGTGTTGACGCTGAGATTCGGATGTAATTGGCCTAGTCCTATCAGTAGAATTTACCACGATCCCGCTTGATAATCACAAGCGGGATTGCTTTTATTTAGAAAACGTAGTACGGTAGGAGTGTACTAAATAAATACCGTCTATGACGGTGGAGGGACGTATGGGAATACTAAAGAAAACGGTAACTGTGCTTGGGCTGTCGGCGACGGTGTTTGGCTTGGTGCTGAGTGGCGCACCAGTTGCGAATGCTACCGAGGGTGTTGTCTTCAGTGACGCAGTTGGCTTGAGCAAAGATGGCTCGTTGTGGCTATATCAGAACAATGCTATCCCGGGTTGGCCATTTAGTGGCGGTTCGACAAAGATCGGGCAGGGCTTTAACAAATACACAAACATTACATTTGCTGACATGGATAGTGATGGTCGTCCGGATATCGTTGCCTATTCAAAGAATCAAAAGGCTCAAGTATTCCGTAACAATGGCTCAGCAACGACGCCATTTGCCGACAAGCCGGTTGCGAGCGACATCGACCATCATGGTGGCGCGGTATTTGCTAAATTGAACGGTAAGGATAGCCCAGTCTCACATGTTTATGTCGACGCTAACGGTAACTTGATGGCAGGCAAGGTCTATCTGCGCTACAAGAAGCTTGAAGGGACATATGATTTCGTGTCAGATGAAGCCCGTCAAATCGGTCACGGTTGGAATAATGTTCGATCGTTCGTTGCTGGTGATTTGAATGGTGATGGTTATGATGATATCGTCGCAGTACGCCAGGACGGTACGATGTGGGCATATCTTAATCGTGGACGTGACAACAAGACGACGATGTTTGAGAGCGGTCGTCAAATCGGTCATGGCTGGGACGGGTTTGATACCATTATGCTCGGTGATATGAATACTGACGGCCTGGCGGATATCGTCGGCCGGACGAAAGACGGACGGTTGCTGCAATATACGAATAGTGGCAATATGAATTGGCCGTTTAGTAGTGGTTCAGCAGAAGTTGGTCACGGTTGGAATGGATTTAAGTCGGTCCATCTGACAAACATGTGGTAATTTATTTCTCATAACCTAAACTTAGGGTAGCCTCGCTTTCATGCGGGGCTGCTTTGCTATGGTGCGCCTGGTATGATATGATAAAAAAGCTTATGGCAAAACAAAAATCGCGAACGTACGCTCGTAATCGCTCGAAGGCAAGTATCATCACCAACCGCAAAGGTCGGGAGCGGCTGTACGAAACTGATAGCACCTTTTTCGTAAAGTTGGTGGTGTGTGTCGTGCTGGCGGCATTATGGTTGCGACTGAAGCAGCCGATTGAGCTGGGCGTGGTAGCGATCCAGGCGCTGCCGGTCGGACTGATTGTCGGCCTGCTTTTAGTGGTGTCGGTCGAGAAGTATCAATTTAATCGCAAGATTTGGTACGTGACGCTGATTTTAATGGCAATTGTGACATCATTTACGCCCGTAGGGATTATGATCTAGCCCGGGGTTATATTTAGCGAAAAACAGAGGCCGTAGAGTGCGATACCGGCCGCGACTGAGACATTAAATGACTCTTTAGCACCCTGCATGGGGATTTCGACGATGTGATCGCACCGCGCTAGAATGTCCGGCTCAATGCCATGGACCTCCTCGCCTAGGAGTAGGGCAAAGCGGGTTGGTGGCCGAAACATATTGAGCTCTGTACTCGACGCTGACTGCTCTAGGGCAATCACAGGTAAGCGTTCCCTGTTGGCATTCTCCGCCAACCACTGACGAATATCGGCTACGTAGCTAAAGGGCAGCATTGTTTCTGCGCCCAGTGCAGTCTTGTGAATCTGGGCGGTCAACCTTTCGGTAATGTGCGGCAGCCTTGGGTCGATAGACCAGGGGTCGGCTAATCGTAAATCGGGGTACGGCGTATAGCCGCTAAAGATAATCTGTCTGACGCCAAAGCCTTCGGCTGTTCTCATAATTGCACCGACATTGTACGTCGAGCGAATATTGTGCATGAGGAGGGTAATTTCTGGCATGATATCATTATAGCACTCGCCCAAGGATAAGCTTTTTGCTATAATAAGGTTGATGGATGAAGATCGAATTCAACAACAACGTCGCGATCAAGATGAAGACGCAACCCGGAAACGAGCGGCGATTTTAGGCTTACAATATCTGGATGCTCGCGAGTTTGAACAAACAATTCCGCTGATTCGTGATATTTTGACAATTGAAGAGATGTATAACGGACATGTTGTGCCGCTGGCAATAAATCCTGACGAGCAGTCATATCGGTTTGGCATTACGTCACAGACGCCACAATCATTAGTAGCGACGATGACTAATAACTACCGCGAGCAGGGTATTATTGCTAAGTTCTTCCTGATATCAGCCTCGGGCTTTCGGTCGTTAATGCTGCGATTTGATCCGCCGAAAAAAGTGATTTATGATAATATCGAAATCGCCAAAGAGGGTGATAGTGACACACTCCAGCAGGTCAGCCAGACATTGGCGACCGTCGGTACAAACGACGTGTTTAACTATTTGATCGATCAGGCGGATCGGCTGAATGCGTCGGATATTCATATTGAGAATCAGCGCGACACCATTCGGGTGCGGATGCGCGTTGATGGCGCGCTGCACTCGGTGGCGGAGCTGGGCCGTGATCGTTATCGAGTTATCATGGCGGCACTGGCTTCGCGAGCAAATATTTCGACGGCGTCCAATGAGCCGCAGTCGGGGCACATGCAGCAAGAAATCCATCGTGACGGGGTATCACACCTCCTTAATCTCCGTGTCGAAGCAGTGCCAACCATGTATGGTCAAGACGTAGTGCTGCGCTTATTTAATTTTGACACCTCGATGTTGAATCTCGATTTGCTCAGTATCGGTGCGGCCGAGCGGGCGCAGATTGATGAGATTATTTCTCATCCGCGTGGCCTGGTGCTGTTAGTCGGGCCAACTGGTTCGGGTAAGTCGACAACTTTGTACAGCATTCTCAATGCGCTCAATACACCGGATCGTAAAGTGATTACACTGGAAGACCCAGTAGAAAATACCATTCCCGGCATTACGCAGATCCCGATTGATACGACGGCTGGCCAGCGGTTTGATGATGGGCTGCGTAGCGTGCTGCGCCTCGACCCGGACGTGGTGATGGTTGGTGAGATTCGTGATCAGGAAACGGCCAAGACAGCAATTCAGGCGTCGATTACCGGGCATCTGGTTCTGTCAAGCTTTCATGCTAACTCGACGTCAGCGGCATTTAGCCGAATCATTGACATGATCGGGCAGAATCCAATTTTTAGTTCAGCGGTGCGGCTATTGATCGCTCAGCGGCTGGTGCGACGGCTACATGATGAGAGCAAGGAAGAATATGAGCCAGATGAGGCGACACGCAATTGGGTAAAGGAAGTCTTGCGGGATCTACCGTCACATGTTGATTGTCCTGATCTTGATACGTTTAAACTGTGGCGACCCGTGGCGACCGACGAGGTACCGTTTGGTTACAAGGGGCGTATCCCGGTGATGGAACAGCTGGTGGTGACTGAGGAAATTCAGAAATTCCTACGTGGCGATATTGCCGACGTTCACACTGAAGCAATTGAGGCTACAGCCAAGAAACATGGCATGGTGACATTATTGCAGGCGGGCGTGCTGGCGGCTTTGCGCGGCGAGACGACACTTGAGGAAGTTAATCGAGTTATCTAGTGGACATCAAAAAGCCACGCTAAGGCCATCACTCCGACGGCTTCTATTATGATCGTTAGCATATGCGAATAGGGTTATGTGATAACACGAGCGACGGTTGGCGCTACTCGCTCGTCAAACGGCGAAGGAATGACTTCATCAGCAGTTGGATTCTCGACTAGTCCAGCTAACGCTTCGGCGGCCGCCAGTTTATGCTGGTCGGTGATTTTTTTCACACCATGATCCAGGGCGCCGCGGAAGATGCCTGGGAAGGCCAAGGAATTATTGATCTGGTTTGGAAAATCGCTGCGGCCAGTGGCGATGACTGCTACACCCGCCTCTCGAGCGACGTCTGGCATGATTTCTGGAACTGGATTGGCTAGGGCAAAGATGATTGGATTGTCGGCCATTTTTTGTACCAATTCAGGCGTGAGCAGCCCAGCGCGCGACACACCAATGAACACGTCAGCATCGGTGATGGCGTCTTCAATTGAGCCAGCTTGCGAAGCGTCGACGTATTCTAATAGCGCAGTTTTTTCAGCATTCAAATCCGTGCGAGACGAGCCAACAATGCCGCGGCTATCTACCGCCACGATGTTCCTTGCGCCGTATAGATGTAGCAGTTTGATGATGGCCGTACCAGCTGCGCCTGCGCCAATGACCACGAATTTACAGGCTGCCAGGTTTCGTCTGGTCAATTTCGCAGCATTGATCAGGCCTGCCAGCACCACGACCGCGGTACCGTGCTGGTCGTCGTGAAATACGGGAATGTCCAGCTCAGCTTTCAGGCGCTCTTCAATCTCAAAACATTTTGGTGCGGCGATGTCTTCGAGGTTAATTGCCCCAAAGCTCGGTGCAATTGCCTTGATCGTAGTAATAATTTGTTCCGGCTCGTGAACATCCAGTACAACTGGCACAGCGTCAACATCAGCAAAATACTTGAACAGCAGCGCCTTGCCTTCCATGACTGGCATGGCGGCTTTTGGTCCCAAATCGCCCAAGCCTAAAATCGCTGAGCCGTCAGAAATCACGCCGACTAGATTATTCGTCCAGGTATACTTTGGCAGGTATGCTGGGTTTTCGGCGATCGCCTGGCTGACCGCACCCACGCCTGGGCTGTAATAGGCGCTTAATTTATCGCGATCCAACTCCTCCTGGTCGCGCAAACTGGTGGTAATTTTACCCCTATATTTTTTGTGTAGTTCAAGTGCTAATACGTTATAATCCATGCGATCAATTATAGCGCAGTTTAGTGAAGTTTTCAGGAGTTGTCATCTTTGGGTAATTGTGCTAAAATCGGTAACTGATTGTATCGGTGATATTAAATATCGAGTCTTTCAGTGTGGAGCTATAGGGATACAACTATATGGCCAGCTGTTAAGATCCCGAAACAGAGGAAAACAGTATGAGTTTTGAACTAATCAACAAAGTCAACCAAGCGCAGAAAAAACAAGCAGTTGTCGATGTCCGCAGTGGTGACACCGTGCGTGTGTACCAGAAAATTAAGGAGGGTAACAAAGAGCGTATTCAGATGTTTGAGGGTGTGGTCATTCGCACCGACAACAAACAGTCGCATACCTCGCGCATTACCGTTCGTAAAATTGCGTCGGGTGTTGGCGTGGAAAAATCGTTCTTGCTGCACAGTCCGCTGATTGAGAAAATTGAAATTGTACGCCGCGCCAAGGTCCGTCGCAAGTTCCTCAGCTTCTTGCGCAAGCGTTCTGGCAAGTCAGCTCGCTTGACCGCCAAAAACTTTGACCGTGCTGCCGTCAATGATGTCCACGATGCTAAAGCCGAGGCCGAGGCAGAACGCCTGAAGGAGGAGGCCGCACAAGCTGCCGCTGCCAAGCAAGCTGAAAAGGATGCTGCTCAAGCGGAGCTTGATGCCAAGGCTGCTGAAGTAGCAGCGCGTCACAAAGAAGCGTAAGTTTTGAAGCATACAGGGCCGCCCTCTCTGGGGGCGGTTTTCTCGTGGTATAATGCCAATATGTCAATCTTTCATTATATTTCCGTTTTCGTTCCTGTGACTTTGGCATTTGCGGTACCGTATGTGTTACGCCGCCAGGGCTTCACTGATGAAGTAAAATACCGCTGGCTGCTGTATATTGCCTGTGTGTTGTTCTTCATCTCGTGGTATTTGCCATCACCACTGATCGAGGGGCGAGACACGAGTTTTACTACGCATTTCGTGGGCGGCGGACTGTTCACGGGATTGTTGTGGATATATTTAGTGCTGGCGACGCGCTGGCGGGCACACTGGTTGGTGATGGTGTTTTCGGTGTTTGCACTGGTGTCGGCGCTGGGCTGCATTAATGAGCTAGCGGAATTATTTATGGTCAAGGTTGGTTTGGCGCACATCACGTTGGACGATACCAATTGGGATATTTTGGCAAATACGCTGGGTGCAGCGGCAGTGTGGATCGGCTGGGTGTTCATACGTTTGGGCGTAAAAAAGGATGTGAAAAAGGGTCAGCGCGCGCATGATCCTCGGCATTGATGAAGTCGGACGTGGGCCGTGGGCGGGGCCGCTGGTGGTGGGCGCGGTGATTTTGGGTGGTGTCGAGATTGAGGGTTTGGATGATAGTAAAAAGTTGACTAAAAAACGCCGCGAGGCTTTGGATGAGGTGATTCGTAAGCAGGCGGCTGCGTGGGCGCTGGGCTGGGTGAGTGCTGGGGAATTGGATGAGGTTAGCATGAGTCAGGCGCTGCGACTGGCAACGCGGCGGGCGGTGAAGCAGGTTCAGGCACAGTGCAAAGAGAAGAATCTGGCATTTGATGAAATTATCATTGACGGGACGGTTAATTTTCTGGCGGATACAGCGCTGGAGCGATACGTGACGGTGATGGCCAAGGCTGATGGTTTGATCCCGAGTGTGTCGGCCGCGTCAATTATCGCTAAAGTAGCGCGCGATCAGTACATGACCGAGCAAGACGTGGTCTATCCAGGATATGGTTTCGCGTCAAATGCTGGCTATGGCGTGGTCAAGCATCGGGCGGCAATTGAGCGGTTGGGCGTGACGCCGCTGCATCGGCTGAGTTTTGCGCCGCTACAGAAGTATGTGGATAGCATAAAGTTACGGAATCTGCACCGGAAAAAGTTAAGTGCTCCACCGAATGAGTCGCCTGTCGGATATCCTCAGAAAATAATTCGGGACCCACGTAAAGTTGCCCAAATTTTTTCCGAGGATATCACTCCAGTCGATTTTGTAGGTACTGAAGATGTTACGCAAATCGACTTACCAAATACCGCTCCAGAAACGGCAAAATTAGCAACAACTCGCCAGATTGGGGATAGGGGTGAACAAGCCGCCGCAGCTTGGCTGACGACTGATGGTCATGAGATTATTGCCCGCAACTGGCGGACGCGGTACTGTGAAATCGATATTGTTAGCATGAAAGATGATGTGCTGTATTTCACCGAGGTCAAATATCGTAAAAATGATGACTTTGGCGACGGGCTGGTGGCAATTACTGCCAAAAAACAGCGCCAAATGCGCTTTGCGGCTGAGCTATTTATGACAAAACATCTGCAACACGAGGGGCGTGATATGCGGATGTTAGCCATAGCTGTTGACAGGGATTACAACACCGAATGCCTGGTGGTGTAGGTTATAATTTGGCGATGTGTCGTTAGTCGTTAACTAGGGTCTCGGTTGATTACTGCACTTTCGATAGAGCAGTCTCGTATGGAGGCTGCAAACATGTTGTTGCCGGCCGTACCCTTCCCTGACATGTCAACAACGCGCGTGTTGAAGCCTATGCCACTTCGTGAGCAAAGGGCAGTTATATCAAGGGTATATATAGGGTTCTCGACGGTTGGTGTGGCGGTGCTTCTTGGCTTTGCGTCATCATTTATCCCGGTGACTATGATATCGCCGCCGGGGCAATCAGCCTCAACTACTCCGCGCATCGGTCCTCCTGTTGCGTATTCTTTGTTTACGATACCCTCAACCTGTGGTACTGTCCCCGGACCACTACAAGTCACTGAGACAGTCTTGTGCTCGGTGGTTTTCTCCCCCGACGAGCAGCCTACGAGTCCAAGTGCAGCTGTACCGGCCAGGACCCCAGCCAAGGCCTTACCCCCTATGGTCCGCACAAAGTCACCCCCCTTACGCAGTATATTCCCCAAGTTACCAATAGTGTCGTGATTCTTCATAAAATCTCCTCAAGTTGAGTTAACTGATTACCTCAAACACGCACCAACTCCACTCAGTGTGGCTAATGTTCGTTAGCGATTATACCACTCGATATTAAATAAGTCAACTGTAAAAGCGTATAACTCACATTACTTACTAAGCGCGTCAATAACCGCCGCCTGATCCCGCTCGATCAGTGCTACTCTACCGGCTATCTCACGGATACCCAAATCAATGGTGCGGGTGAGGGCTGGTTCGGCACGCAGTGGCATGGTAAATTCGGTGAAATCGTTTAACTCATTGCGGGTTAACAGGGCGCTAGCGGCGTAGCGGATAAAAGTATC
This sequence comes from Candidatus Saccharibacteria bacterium oral taxon 488, assembly GCA_013100805.1. NCBI lineage: Bacteria > Candidatus Saccharimonadota > Candidatus Saccharibacteria bacterium oral taxon 488. The sequence goes on along the minus strand of CP040000.1, from coordinate 621,262 downwards.
GTAGCTTTTATCGCCGCCAAAGGTGTCTTTCACCCACGACCAATTTTCTTTCAGCCAATTCCAGGCAATTTGCCGGTTTTCCCGCGTGCGGATCAGATAAATAAACCAACGGCTGGCGTCTTGCGGGCGGATAATATTAGCATCTTTTATTGCTACTAAAATTCGTTCGGCGGTTGCTGGATTCTTCGTCGAGGTCAAGCTTAGCGCTATATCAACTTGCAGGTCGGCTGATGGCGTATTCTGATATATCGTAAAAAGCTTGTCAATCATTTCTGGCGTCTCGAAATATCTGACATTGGCATTGATGATAAGCGGGCGAATTTCAGCTGGTAAATCATCCGGGTCAGTCTCATTAAAGCGTAGTTTGGCCTCCGCGAGTGCTGCTGAGTCCTCGCCGTATAACATCAAACCTAGCGCTGCCGTGCGCCGTTCGCGGTCGTCATCAGACTCGCCATCCTGCTCATCCCAGCCAAGTTCCATGAATGTATCGCGGGCAAATTCAGCAGAAATCTGCTTTAGCCGAGCGCGTCCTGCTTCACTGTCATCGACGAATTTGCGTAATTCCACCAAATTTGTCCCGGCTTTATTAAAGACTCTTTCATTGGTCTCGTGCTGAAAAACGCGTGCCAGCGGCAGTAGCGCCGCCGAACTCTCTCGTCCAGAGCGCGTCAACAAAGTCATGTCTTGCAATAAGCAAATTTTATCCAACGTTGGTAATTCTGCCGCCTTTTCAATCAATCGATCTCGTGTTGCTGAGTCGTAGTGCGTTACGAAATGTCCGTTCAGTCCGCAGTTTAGCCGAACATCGCCATTTGTCGTAAATGTTTTCTCGCGCTCGGTCAGAATATCATCAAGCGGTTGATTGGCAAACAGCGGAATCGGCCACAAGGCATCGGACGGCTGGTGGTCGCCGATAAAAAAGCGCTCCTGGCGTAGCGTAGCAGTGGATTGCTCGTCAGATCTGTCCTGCTTAACTTGCACAATCGGCAGTCCTGGCTGAGAAATCCAGGCATTCATCAATTCAACAACTGGCTGGCCGCTAGCCGTCTCTAGCTCTTGCCATAAATCATTACCAACAGTGTTTTGGTAGGCAAATTTTTCAAAATATGACTTTAGTCCTGCGCGAAATGCCTCCTCGCCGATCAGCCGCCGTACCATGACCAATAGCCGTCCGCCCTTGGCATAGACAATTGCTGGATCAAACAAAGTGCTGATTTCGTCTGGGTGATTAACGTCGGCCTGTACCGGTTGCACACCGTCTAGGCTATCGCGCCGCAGTGCCGCGGTGACTTCACTAGTCGCAAAATCCTCCCACATCCGCCACTCAGGGTGTAGTGCGTCGACCGCTACGTATTCCATCATATTAGCGAAACTTTCGTTCAACCACAGGTCATTCCACCACTGCATGGTCACTAAGTTGCCAAACCATTGGTGGCTGAGTTCGTGAGCGATGACGGTGGCGATAAAACGTTTGGACGATTCTGGCGTTAATTTCGGGTCAGCCAGCAGGCAACTTTCACGGTAGGTGATGAGTCCCCAGTTTTCCATGGCGCCAGACGAGAAATCAGGCAGTGCTACATGGTCAGATTTTGGTAGCGGATACGGCACGCCAAAATATTCATTATAAAAATCAATACTGCGAGTGGCGATGTCCAGCGCAAAATCCAGGGTCTCCTCGCTCTGGGCTGGCGTCGCCCAAATATTAACTTCAACGCCAGAGTTAGTGCGGGCGGTTTTCTTATGTAATTCGCCGACGACAAAGGCGAGGAGGTAGCTGCTCATACGCGGCGTAGTGGCGAAGATGGTTGTCAGTATGCCGTCGTCTTCAGACGATTTGGCGACGGGCATATTGCCAAGGACGGTCAAGTCCGGCGCAGTTTTCAGTGTTACGTCATAGGTCGCTTTGGCGGCTGGTTCATCAACACACGGAAAAACTTCGCGGGCGTGGTGCGATTCAAATTGGGTGGCAAACAATTGCTTTTTCACGCCGTCGTGAGTGAAATAGCATGGATACAGCCCGTGCATGGCGTCGGTGATGGTGCCGGAAAATTCAATGTGAACGACATGTTGGCCGCTGGAAAACTCTGGATGTAACAGGCGTAGCTCATCAAATTCACCAAGAGAAAACTTAGCTGACTGATCGTCAATTAACGCTGAATGAATGGTCAAGTCTTTGGTGTGCAGCGAAATCAATTCACTAGTTGACTCGCCAGAAATAATTACCGAGCCAGAAAACACTTTTTCTTCGGCATGCGTCAGATCGAGAGTTAATGTGTAATGATGTGGTATAAAGGTGTCGAGTAGGTGTGGAACTGTTTTCATACTTTCATTATAATATAGATATGGTAACGAGGAAAATTAGACGGCGGCAGATAATGGTACTGCTTGTCACGGCGGTAGTGGGTGCAGTAGTGTGGGCGGTGCAGCTACAGCAGCCGCGGGTTACGCCGACTTCGCCGTCTATGCAGCGGCAATTATTTGGTGATTCAAACGCTCAGGCGGAGTTAGCTAAACTAGAGGTTAAAGGTCGTGCACCCAAAACAGGCTATAGCCGCAAACAATTTAGTGATGGTTGGGGTAAAATGAGCGGCTGTTCGGTGCGCGAGGTGATCCTGGCGCGGGATTTAACGGAAACAAAAATTGATGATAAATGTCGCGTGTTGACCGGGACACTACGTGACCCGTATACCGGCCGGACGATCAAGTTTCAGCGTGGGCCAGAGACTTCGTCGAAAGTACAAATCGATCACGTGGTGGCGTTAAGTGATGCGTGGCAGAAAGGTGCACAGCAACTACCACGTGAGGAACGAGAAAAATTGGCAAACGACCCGCTGAATTTGTTGGCTGCTGACGGTCCGGCCAACCAAGCCAAAGGCGATGGCGACGCGGCAACCTGGCTGCCTCCCAACAAACCGTTTCGCTGTCAGTACATTGAACGACAGGTAGCGATCAAGCGTAAATATCGTCTGTGGGTAACAAATGCAGAAAAAGAGGCGATGAGTAAGGCGTTGGCTGGCTGCGGCTCGACGTAATGAGTTGAGCTTCCAGGGACTTGATTGGTTGCAAATATCACCCAAACCGCTTATACTAAACCCATGAAGATTTATCTTGGTTCGGATCATCGCGGGTTTGCGTTGAAGGAAAAAGTATTTGCGTATTTGGCGAAAAGTGGCTACGCGGTCGAGGATGTCGGCGGCCGTGAGCTTAATCCTGATGACGATTTTCCGCAGTTTGCGGCAGCGGCAGCGCTGCGAGTGATTGGTGATGGCGAGGATGATCCACGGGCAATTTTAATTTGCGGCGGCGGTCAGGGTATGTGTATAGCGGCGAATCGTTTTAAGGGGATCCGCGCCAGTGTTATTTGGGATGCACATGAGGCGAGGATGACGCGGCGTGACAATAATTCGAATGTATTATGTCTGCCGGCTAGGGTCCTCGAGGATAACGAAGCTGCCTGGAAGGGCATTGTTGAAACGTGGCTCAATACTGCATACGCGGATGCCCCGCGGTATAATCGGCGCAATGCGCAACTGGATGAGATCGTATGAGTAGTGTTATCGCCCCGGCAATTTTGGCAGAAAATGCCCAGCAATACAAAGAGCAAGTCGATAGAATTACCGGCTTTGCTGAGCGGGTGCATATCGATTTGACTGATGGTGAATTTGCGCCAACCTTTACGGTCAGCATCCCAGAATTATGGGCACCAGAAGGTTGGACGATTGATATTCACGCTATGGTGAACAAACTAGATGAGTATGTACCAAAGTTAATTGCACTGAGGCCGCACTTGATTATCATTCATGCTGAGGCCGAAGGTGACGTGTTGGGGGCACTCAAAGAAATTAAGCGTTCGGGTATCATGGCTGGACTAGCACTACTGAGACCAACGGTGCCGCAAACCGTCGAAGAGCTTATCAAAGAGGCAGAGCATGTCCTGATTTTCAGCGGTGAGCTAGGTAAGTTTGGCGGAACAGCCAGCCTGATGCAGCTGGAAAAAATTCGGCTCGTCAAGATGATTAATCCGAATGTTGAAATTGGTTGGGATGGTGGTGTGATGGTTGACAATGCTTATAGCCTTGTTCAGGGTGGTGTGAACGTACTGAATGTTGGCGGGACGATTCAAAAAGCGACTGATCCACCGGCAATGTTTGCCAAGCTCCAGCAGGAGATTAGCAAGACAGGTGTGCTCGGGTAGTTTGCTATGAGCGAACTTACGATTGGCTGGCTGGAAGAGAAGGCGCGAGAACTACGACAGTTGGTTATTCGTCAAGTAGCAGCCGCCGGCAGCGGTCATGTGGCGGGGCCGCTGGGGTTTGCTGATGTGATGGCCGTGCTGTATTTTCGGATTCTTAGATTGCGTCCAGAAGAGCCGGATTGGCCTGATCGCGATCTATTCGTCATGAGTAACGGCCATTATGCACCACTGCTATACGCAGCGATGGCGATGCGCGGATTTTTATCGGAATCAGAGTTAATGAGTTTGCGGCAGTTTGGCTCGCGGCTACAAGGGCATCCGGAGCGGGTAAAATTACCAGGGCTAGAGACGACGAGCGGGCCGCTCGGCTGCGGTCTCAGCCAGGCTGTCGGTATGGCGTATCATTTGCAGTATTTGCAGAACTCGGAGCGTTTCGTATATTGTAGTTTAGGCGATGGTGAACTTGATGAGGGTAATATTTGGGAAGCGGCGATGTTTGCAGCCAAGTATAAATTAGGCCGGCTGATCGCCATCATTGATCGTAATAATATTCAAATTGGCGGCGATACAGAAAAAGTCATACCACTGAATGATTTGGGCGAGAAATGGCGCAGCTTCGGCTGGCAGGTACAGGAAATTGACGGGCATGACGTGGCACAAATTATTGCGGCGATTAAAGAAGCACAGGCAGTACGCGAGCAGCCGAGTATTATCATCGCGCATACAGTGCCCGGGCGCGGTGTTGATTTTATGGAGGGTGATCATCGGTGGCACGGCAAGGCGCCAAATGCCGAGCAGGCCGCCGCAGCTCTGGCGCAATTAGATCTACCGGCCGGGAAACAGTCGGAAGGGGTAATAGGCGCATGAGCGTATTGCGGGACGATTGGCGCGCGGGAAATACCGCGTCGATGCGGCTCGGTTTTGGCCATGGGCTAGTTCATACGGCAATGAACAATAGTCAAGTTGTGGCGCTAAGCGCCGACTTGGCAGAAAGTGTTGGCTTTGGCGAGTTTGCCGAGCGAATCGGTGCGCCGCGGTTCATTGAGGTTGGTGTTGCAGAGCAAAATCTGGTAACGGTGGCGTCAGGACTAGCAGCCATGGGTAATATCCCGTTTGCGGCCAGTTATGCGGCGTTCAGTCCGGGGCGTAATTGGGAACAAATTCGGACGACGATTTGCCTGAATAACCAGCCGGTTAAGCTGGTCGGCTCGCATGCCGGGCTAAATGTCGGTGCGGACGGCGCGACGCACCAAATGCTGGAGGATATCGCGCTGATGCGGAGTTTGCCAAACATGGTGGTCTTGGCCCCGGGCGATGCCTACGAAGCCGAAATAATGGCGACGGTGATGGCGGCTGATTCGCGGCCAAATTATGTGCGGTTGCCGCGAGCTGACATGCCGCTGTTTTTGGATGGTGAGGTGGCTATCGGCCGAGCGTCCGTACTGCGCCAAGGCACTGATGTGGCGCTACTCGGTACTGGTACGATGACATATCAACTCCTCATGGCGTCAGAACAATTGGCGCACGCCGGCGTTCAGGCAGAAGTTGTGCATTTTAGCACTATCAAACCGTTAGACGAAGCAGCGGTCGTTGCTGCCGCCCAAAAATGCGGCCGTGTGGTGACGGCAGAAGAAGGGCAAATTGCCGGCGGATTTGGCAGCGCGGTGGCGGAAGTACTCGGCGAGAAATTGCCAGTCAAAATAAAGCGTATCGGCGTCCGCGACCAGTTCGGTGAAAGCGGCTCGGTAGCTGAATTATGGCAAAAGCATGGACTAGATGTCGAAGCAGTTGTCCGGCACGTAAAAGATAACCTATCATTTATTTAGGCTGGCGCAGACGCCAGGGAATTTCTCGAGCGTCCACAGCTATACAGGAAATTGTCACGAGTGTCGCGATCTCCCATGCTGCTGCATAAGTAAAAATACCAAGTTCCCTCATGAGGATTGACCCCATGATGAGCCAAAAGATAAGACCAGCATTTTGACGAAAACCGTACAAAAATAAATCGTAAAACCCCTTCGCCTCTTTTCATTTTCCGTCACCGCTGCTATAATAACCATAAGTAGCATAAGGGATAAAAGGGTATATGGGACTGACAATTTCTGACATTCGGCGCAATACCACGCATGCGCGCCATTTGATGCAGCGGACACGGGCGCAACATTTTGCGGTCGGGGCGTTTAATATTGATAATCAAGAAACGCTAATCGCGGTGGCACGAGCGGCACAGAAGCTCCAATCGCCAGTGCTGGTGGAAGTATCAGACGCCGAGGTGAAGGCTATGGGGCTGGAGAACGTGCGCGATCTGGTGGATAATTATAAGGCTGAATATGGCATCGAGATGTATTTGAACTTGGATCACGGGCCAACGGTGGAGGGCTGCAAGCGGGCGATTGACGCGGGTTATGAGTTTGTGCATATTGATATTTCCCAGGCAAATCATGATGCCTCGGATGAGGAAATCATCGCCAAAACCCGCGAAGTTGTCGAGTACGCCAAGTTCACTGGCGCGTTGGTGGAAGCCGAGCCGCATTATTTTTGGGGTTCGTCAAATGTCCATACCGAGGCGATTGACTATGAAGAAATTAAGAAAACCTTTTCCACGCCAGAGGGCGCGCGTGATTTCGTAGAGGCGACGGGAATTGACACTTTTGCAGCGGCGATTGGCAATTTGCATGGGTTGTATCCAGTGCCGAAAGTTTTGGATTTGGAATTATTAGCGCGTATCCGCGAGGCGCTGCACTGTCAGATTTCGCTTCATGGCGGATCAGGCACGCCGCTGCATTATTTTAAGGATGCAGCAAAAATTGGCGTCTCCAAAATCAACATCAACTCCGACATGCGCTACGCTTTCCGCACCACACTGGAAAAAACCTTGCGTGAAAATCCAAATGAATATGCCATCGTTAAGCTGATGCCACCGGTGTACGTAGCCGTTCAGGAAGTAGTTGAGGCGAAAATTCAGGCCTTTGGCTCAGCCGGAAAGGCAGTGGTGTAGTGGCAAAAATTATTACCGTCGGCGCTGGTGTGCAGGATGTTTTTTTAAGCCAGTCAGACGCCTTGGCTCCGGTGTGCGATAGTCCAGAACGTTGTTTTGCTAAGCTAGAACTTGGTGCCAAGGCCGACGTCAACCAGATCCATTTTTCGACGGGTGGTGGTGCGACGAATGCCGCTGTAACCTTTGCCAGGCAGGGCCACGAAGTGATGTTTTTGGGCGTTGTCGGCCGCGATCCGGCTGGTCAAGCGGTGTTGGACGATCTGGACGCCGAGAATGTTGATACGCGATATGTTCGATTTTCCCAAAAATACAATACGGGCTACTCGGTGCTATTGTTGGCGCCAAACGGTGAACGGACAATTTTGACGTATCGCGGCGCATCAACGCATTATCACACGGCTGATTTTACCGTGGCGGATATTGAGGCTGATTGGCTGTATGTATCAACACTGGCAGGTCAGATGACGGTCTTGGATAAGGTATTTCGTGAGGCGCGAGCAGCTGGTATGAAAATTTGCTTTAATCCAGGCAAGCGAGAGCTAGCACAGCGCGAGAAGTTAATGGGACTGCTGGATGATGTGGAGGTATTGGCACTGAACAAAGAAGAGATGCAACAGTTAGTGCCGGGTGATGATCTGGAACAGCTGGTGCGGCGAGCAAAAGAGCTCGTGCCGGTGGTGTTGCTGACAGACGGCGTGAATGGCTCGATGGCGTCTGATGGTGTAACGATTGTCAGAGCAGCGATGTACGAGGATGTGCCAGCAATTGATCGGACTGGCGCAGGTGATGCATTTGCCAGTGGCTTTTTGAGTCAGTGGGCTCATGGCGCCCAGCTGAAGGACGCAGTAGTATTTGCCAGCGCAAATTCAAGCTCGGTCGTCAATCATATTGGTGCTAAAACCGGTATCTTATATCAAGGTGCGCGACTACATGCCATGCCACTAAGCGAAAAGGAGTTTTAATGTCAAGAAACTTAACAAAATTATTGGGTGATTCAGTGCGGACACGAGTTGCCGTGAGCGAGCTCAGACGAATGGCCGGCGATGATAGCGATGTGAGGTTGATTACTGAGATTTTAGCTCGGGCTCATTCAATTATCCGTGCGCTTGGGCTTGATCCGGCGGACACGACGGGCAGAGAAGTGTATCAGGCGCTAATGGCTGCTGCGCCGCGGATTGATCAGACAGCCTGGGCGAGAGCTAGCGACTGGGTGATGATGGATTTTGACGGGCAGGTTATCTCATTTCATCCGGTGGATATCGTCGAAAATTATCATCATCAATTACCATACGGTCAACATCGTATCGAATCTGGTAAGCGCGGGCTTGGCTATGAAATAACCCGTCGTTTTTCAGCCCATCCGCGCACGCACACGCCGACTGTTGAGCGCGTCGTCTGCGAGGGCGGGATTTGCTATGTTGCCTCGGCCGTCAGTGAGCCAGTTAAGTCGGCGTCACCGTTCCAGTTGCCGGTAGCTAACACTAAACCAAAATGCCGCAAGTCAGCTGCCGTGCCCGTAAAATCTAAAAAATCTGCTAGTAAAAAACCTCATAAAAAGTCCCAGCAAAACGCAAATACCCTGACGAAATCCCAAAAAGTCTGAATTGACACGATAGGTGATCAGCAATAGGTCTTATTTGCTTGTACTAGCTCAATAATCTCATCGACGCTGTCAGTGATGGTGTAAATATCCAGGTCTTTCTCAACGATAGCTCCTTCGGCCAACATATGGTTGCGGAAAAAGGCGTCCAAATCGCTCCAAAACGCTGTGTCGAACAAGATTACCGGCGCGCGGTTGGCTTTTTCAGTCTGGATCAGCGTCAATATTTCCGCCAGTTCATCCAATGTACCGAAGCCGCCTGGGAAATAAATATAGGCATTAGCAAACATGGTCATGACGATCTTGCGCGGCGCAAAGTGCTGAAACTCAAACACCTCGGTAGCATACTTATTGACCTCCTGTTCATGCGGCAGGCGGATATTGAACGCGATCGACTCGCCGCCAGCAGCTCGCGCTCCCTCTTGGACGGCCTTATTAGCGCCTTCGTTGGCGGCGCCCATGATGCCGTGTCCACCACCAGAAACAATAGCATAGCCGAGTTTGGCTAGCCGTTCAGCCGTTTCTTTCGCGGCGTGGTAATAGGCGCTATTCGGGTCGGTGCGCGCCGAACCAAAGATAGTTACTGTTTTCTGATATTTCCGGAGAATTTCGTAGCCGCTCTGGATTTCATCTTCCATCTTACCGAGGCGGAACATCGCCGCCTGTAGCTGCACATCGCGCGGAATACATGTATGTTGTGGAGTCATTGAAGTGCCCTTTTTGTTTTATCGCTAATAACTGGTTAACTATATCATGAAAAGTTGTTATTTGTCAATAATGCTACAATAGTAACGACATGAGTGCCTTCAATCTCGTCTCCAACTATCAGCCGACCGGCGACCAGCCGACGGCGATTGCTCAGTTGGTGAACGGTTTGGAGCGGGGTGAGCGCGAGCAAACACTGCTGGGCGTGACCGGTTCGGGCAAGACCTTTACTATGGCAAATATTATTGCTCGAGCCAATGTGCCGACGTTGGTGCTGGCGCACAACAAGACTTTGGCAGCGCAGCTATTTTCTGAGTTTAAGGAGTTTTTTCCAGATAATGAGGTACATTATTTTGTCAGCTATTTTGATTATTATCAGCCGGAAGCCTACATTGCTAGTAGCGATACGTACATTGAGAAAGATTCGAAGATCAATGACGAAATTGATCGGCTGCGGCATGCGGCGACCTCGGCGTTGTTGACGCGGCGCGACGTGATCATCGTGGCCAGCGTGTCCTGTATTTATGGCATTGGTTCGCCAGAGACGTATGCTGATATGGCGATTCAATTGACGGTCGGTGAGCGGCGGGTTCAGGATAAGTTTATTCGCCTGCTGACTGATATTCAGTATAAGCGAAACGATGTTGACTTTGCGCGCGGCACTTTCAGGGTGCGCGGCGATGTGGTGGATATTTTCCCAGCTGGGCAGGACACGGCGGTGCGAGTGGAATTTTTTGGCGATGAAATTGAGAGGTTAACGCGAATCGATCCGCTGACGGGTGAGATTTTGGATCAGCCAGCTAGCCTGACGATTTTCCCGTCCAGTCACTATTCAACGCCGCGCGAACGAATTGAAAAGGCCATCGTTGGCATCGAAAAAGAATTTGACGAGCGGCTGAAGTGGTTTGAATCACACGACAAATTGTTGGAGGCACAGCGCCTAGCTCAGCGCACCAAATACGACCTAGAAATGCTCAAGGAAACCGGCTTTGTCAAAGGTATTGAGAATTATTCGCGCTATCTGACTGACCGTGAACCGGGCGAGCAGCCAGCGACCTTGATTGATTATTTTCCGGACGATTGGCTGCTGCTGGTTGATGAATCGCATATGACCTTGCCGCAAGTCCGCGGTATGTATAACGGCGACCGGGCGCGTAAGGAAGTGCTGGTGGAGCACGGGTTTCGTTTGCCGAGTGCGCTGGATAACCGCCCGCTGAGGTTTGATGAATTTGATCAGCATATTCATCAGGCGATTTATGTGTCCGCTACGCCGGGCGACTACGAACTGGCTCATTCGCCAAAGCCGGCTGAGCAGTTGATTCGGCCGACGGGGCTGCTTGATCCGCCAATTGAAGTGCGGCCGACTGAAGGGCAGGTTGATGATTTGATGGAGGAGATTCGCCAGACCATCGCCAAGGGCCACCGCGTACTGGTAACCACCTTGACCAAGCGCATGGCTGAGGATTTGAGCGCCTACTTGACTGACAATGGTGTAAAAACGGCGTATCTACACAGTGAAATTGACACACTGGAACGCGGCGATATTCTCAAAGATCTGCGGCTGGGGACGTACGACGTCTTGGTTGGTATTAATTTGCTGCGCGAGGGGCTGGATTTGCCAGAGGTCAGTCTAGTGGCGATCATGGATGCTGATAAAGAAGGCTTCCTCCGTAGTGAGCAGGCGCTGATTCAGACGATTGGCCGAGCGGCGCGGCACGTGGACGGTCGGGTGTTGATGTACGGCGATAATGTGACTGACAGTATGCGGCGAGCGATTAATGAGACAAATCGTCGGCGTGCGATCCAGCAGCAATATAACGAAGAGCATGGCATCACGCCGCAAACTATCCAGAAGAAGATTGACGATGGTCTGCGTTCTATCATCCCGCAAAAGGAATCCGACAAAAAGCCAAAGCTTGATTTGAAGAAGATTCCAAAGGATGAATATCCAACGCTGATCAAGGAGCTGACTGGTCAAATGGAACTGCATAGCGCTAATCTAGAATTTGAAAAAGCCGCCCAGCTGCGCGATTTGATTGCAGAAATTCGCCAGACCATGTAGAATGAGGGTAGCATAAGCGGAGGTAATAATTATGACACAAAAGAAAACAGCATCAACACCAGAGATGGTGCAACCGGTACAGGACGCAGATGTTCCGCCAGTTCCACAGTATGCATCGCAGCCAACGGCGTATTACCCTCAGGCTACAGTTGATCCAAATCGCGGCAAGGCAAAGTGGCTGACATTTGAGTATCTGCTGGCGATGGTATCAACAGTCGTTTCGGCGTTGTTATTTGCGCAGGTATTGGTGGCGTTGTTTGGCGCTTGGGTGAAGGCTAATGGTGCAACGACAACGACTTCGACTTCGATTGGTGGCTGGTTGGCTGACATACTGTCAATAAATATGGTGACACCAGGGACGGGTATCGTCATGGCGGGTGTGTTGGCAACACTATTTGCAGTCGTTGCGCTCATCACATTTGGTCGTGTCTCACGGGCTATCTCGGATCGCGACAACTACACTAGCCGGACAGCGTATAAAGTAGTAACATACGGCGCATTTGGTGCATTGATAATTCCAGCAATAGTGCTTGTAGCAAAAATAATAACAGTTCTCATTAGTTCACTACTATTTATCGGTGCGGGCAGTGCCGATAGGGTGTATGGTGCGCTATATCTCGCCGAGTTTGTGCCATATCTCCTGGCACTAGGGGTAATCGGCGTGACGTTGTGGATGCTCAAGGGGATTATTTCTGGCCGTAACACGTCTAAGACAATGTCTCTGATCCTGCTGGGTGCAACCGGAGCAGTGCTGGTCGCCGGGGCGATTACGGCAGCCGTCCAAGTACACGATACCGGGTCGACATACACTAGAACCAATGTGCAGCGCAACATTCGTTCGACAATGTGCGATAAGTACGGAGTTGGATGTGACTAACAAAGCGTCTGGGTGGGATAAGGACGGTGGGTTCGTATTGCCGACCGTCCTTGTAGCGAGCATTATGCTGCTGCTGATTTTGTTGGCCGGTCTCCAACTGGCGTCAGCGGCAGCTAATGCCTTGATGGAGCAGTATTATAATCAGCTGGCACGTGAAGCGGCTGAGGCCGGCGTGGTGCGGATGAATGAATGTATCAGTCGTGGTCATGACAGCGCCGTTGCCTCGGGCGTGCGTCCAGGTACTGATTGCCGCGGCAATGGTACGGCGATTGACGTATTTCGTAATGACAAATTACGTTCGTATTTTATTGGTGAATACACCTCAACAACTAACCCGCGGCGTGCTGATGTCAAGGGCTACCTTGAGTTGATTCGAAAATCTGATGGCCGCCCGTATAAGACCTATATTTACAATTCACGCCAGCAAGCTATCCCGGAAGTTGATTTTAAGGGGACGCGCGCCAGTAAGCGCTGGTGGTGTATCGGCGGGTCAGTCTGCCTTGATTTTGGTGCGGGCGGGTCAAATAAACCGACTCCACACCCTCATCCAACACACTCAAGTGGCCCGTCACATGAGGGTTTAACAACGATTTCCGATCGTAATGGTAATTTGAAATTCTACTCTGACGGACTTCGTATCTGGAACTCGGCACGGAATATTATGCAGGTTGATAGCTCGGCTCCCGACGGTAATCCAACATGTGACGATGGTCAAACGGCGTACTATAGTGAATCACCACAGGGGTTGTGCGGTTCGCGTACTGGTACGCAGGCAGTGGTTGCCTTTCCAATCAACAAAGAGGAATCTAAGTATCTCGTAGTATCAAACTCGGCAAATGGTCGTGAGCGGGCAAAATTCGGTACATTATATTACCACGTCGTTGATTTTACCAATGATCCACTCGGACGAGTGACGAAAAAGAACATATCCATTGGCATGGCGGGCAGTTTTTCACGCAACTATTCTGGCGAGGCGATGAATGCCGTGCCGAATAATGCGGGAAATGGTGCGGTGGTGTATACCTATCGGCCGGGTTCGCCGAATCAAGTCTATGCCTTCAATATTTTCTCGACTGACAACGGAGCAACTATTCAGACGCCAAATGCAGCAGTGTATAATGTACCGTCTGGCCCGGCTCAGCCGTGTATCGTGCAACCAAATCCATCAAGTCCTTCGCGAACGGGATTCGGCTCGATTAACTTTAACAACGAGGCCACCAAAATGCTGGTGTTTATGGGGGGTAGTGTCTGTCCAAATCGTAATGGTAACGCTGGAGTATTACACGTATTTGATATATCTGGAGCTGATACTAATATGGCACCAATAGCTCATTGGTCGGTCGGTGTATATAATAATGATCCACTTGATAACAGCCTAGGGTACGCTGCTGATTTTTCACCCAACGGCGACCATGTCTATGTATCGAAAATATATACCGGTGAACTGTTCCGGTATGACATTACTAGTCGCAATAGTAGTGCTATCAAAACAAGTGAGCGGTTTATCGGGTTTACCGGCTGCGAGCATTTCAGGGATTGTGTAATATCTGATTCGCTCCCTAACTCATCAACGCCAAATCACCCTGACTGGAAAGGACTTGGCGGTGATGGCGGTGGACAAGTTTTGCGCGGCCCAGATGGTCGAGTGTACGTAGCGGATCGTGGGGCCAACAAGATTAGCTACATTGAGCGACCAGACGCACCAAATGCGGCAACCGATGCGGCAACGGCGGCGGCTATCGGTTGGAACCGCGGTGGGTTATCACTTGGTTCAGGAATGAGTATGTACGGTCTGCCGCAGATGGTGACGCTCCATTCGCCGCGACTGCTAAGTTATTAGATTTTCCTCGAGACAGTGCTATAATAGACTGCATGACAACTATTTCTACCAGTGACATTCAGCACTTGGCGAGTTTGAGTAGTCTGGCATTAGCCGATGATGAAGTTGATGGACTGCGCCAGGATTTGGAAAATATAATTGGCTACATTGAGCAGCTAGGGAAACTCGACACGGCGGGCGTGGAGCCAACCTATCAAGTTACAGGTCTAGAGAACGTTTGGCGCGACGATGAGGTTCAGCCAGGGGTTTCCAGAGAAGCGCTGCTTAACTTGGCACCCGAAAAACAGAATAATCAAGTAAAAGTGCCGCAGGTGCTGTGATGAGCCAGATTAGTGATTTTACCGGAAAAAGTGCAGTCGAAAATGTTAAAGAAGCACTGCGGCGAGCGCGCGAAGTTGAAGATTATCACGCATTGTTGAGTTTAACGGAAGAACGGGCGCTGGAGCGAGCCGCGAAGGTTGATCAGGGTGAAATTTCTGGGCGGCTGACTGGCGTGCCGTTTGTGGTAAAAGATAATTTCTTAGCCTTTGGGGCGCCGACGACTGCTGCTTCAAAAATGCTCGAGAATTTTGAGGCGCCACTGCAGGCCACGGCGGTTGAAAAATTGGAGGCCGAAGGTGCAATTTACATCGGCAAGGCCAACTTGGACGCCTTTGCTCACGGCGGTTCGACGGAAAATTCAGCCTTTGGTCCGACTAAAAACGCTACGGATAAAACTCGAGTAGCCGGCGGTTCGTCGGGCGGCTCGGCGGTAGTGACGGCGCTTGACGTGGTGCCGTTTGCATTGGGGACAGACACTGGCGGTTCGATTCGTCAGCCAGCCAGTTTTAACGGTGTGGTCGGTGTCAAGCCAACATACGGCGCAGTCAGTCGCTACGGCGTGGTAGCCATGGCATCGAGTACGGATACTATTGGTTGTTTCGCCACGAATGCTGATGATGCTAATGTGGTGATGGAAATTATGGCGGGCCGCGACGACAAGGACATGACGACGCTGCCTGACTTTTGGCAGAACCAGCCAGGCTTTAGAAAGAAAAAGATTGGTTTGGTTAAGCAATGTATGACCGATGATGTGGATACGGCGGTTCGCCAGAAAACGCTTGACTATGCAGAAAAATTGAAGCAGCTGGGCTATGAGATTGAAGAAGTGGATCTCAGCATGATGCGGCATTCGCTGGCGATGTATTACATCATTGTGCCGGCAGAACTGTCGTCAAATCTAGCGCGCTATGATGGCGTGCGCTATGGTCACCGGGCGGCTGAGGTGAAAACGCTGGCGGAATTGTATGGTCGCAGCCGCAACGAAGGTTTTACGACGGAGAATAAACGGCGAATTATGATCGGTAGTTTTGTGTTGTCGAGCGGCTTTTTTGACGCCTATTATATGCAGGCGCAAAAAGCGCGCACATTACTCATCAACGAGTTCAAAAAGTTGTTCACTGAGTATGACGCGCTGTTAATGCCGACGGCGCCGACACCAGCATTCAAACTTGGCGAAAATACCAATGATCCAATCAAAATGTACCTGGCAGACATCATGACGGTGCCGGCCAGCCTGGCTGGACTGCCGGCAATTTCTGTGCCGGCTGGAAGTAACGACGAGGGCTTGCCGATTGGCGTACAGCTGATTGGTGATTATCAGTCAGACGGCAACTTACTGAAGTTGGCGGCGGAAGTGGAGGTCATCTGATGGATGGATTGTTGATCGCGCTAGTGGTGGCGGCGCTGGTGATCGGTGGCCTATTGATGCTATTCATTCAGTTGACGTCAAAACAAACGGAGAAGCTCGACCGGGAACTATACCGAAAAGTCTGGCAGGCGGTGCAGCGTGTGGCCGATACAAATAACCCCGACAGTCTGCAAATGGCGATTATCAAAGCTGACAAGCTGCTCGACCGGGCGATGCGCGAATATGGCGTTAGTGGCACGACGATGGGTGAACGACTCAAGGCGCGGCGTGGTCTGTGGACGAATGAGGACGCGGTTTGGTCGGCGCATAAGCTGCGTAATCAAATTGCCCACGAAAGTCGGGTCACCATCACCACCCAGACATTCAAGCGGGCAATGGCCGCCTTTGAACAAGCATTAAAAGATTTGGGAGCGTTATGATGAGTGTATATGATGAGTACGAAATGACCATTGGCATTGAGTGCCACGTCCAGCTGGCGACCAAAACCAAGTTGTTTAGCCCGGCTGATAATGACGCTCGCGATGCTGAGCCGAATAGTAAAACGCACGAGATTGACTTTGGCCTACCCGGGATGCTGCCGGTGCTCAACAAGCACGCTGTCGAGCTGGCGGTGCGCGCTGGCAAAGTATTGAATGCGCCGATTGCCCGCGTTAGTCGCTTTGATCGCAAACATTATTTCTATCCTGATTTGCCAAAGGGGTATCAGACCTCGCAGATGTACCAGCCGATTATCTTGGCTGGCTATGTCGACGCGCCGCTAGAAGATGGCTCGCTCAAACGAGTGCGGATTCATCACGCGCACATGGAGGAGGACGCTGGCAAATTGACACATCATGATGGCTACTCGTTGGTTGACCTCAACCGCGCTGGTACACCGCTGATCGAAATCGTCTCTGAGCCGGATATGCATTCTGCCGAAGAGGCTAGGGCGTACGCTTCGGAGTTACATAAATTGATGGTCTATGCAGGCGTGACGCACGGTGATTTGTATCACGGCAATATGCGCTTTGACGTCAATATTTCGGTAGCTAAAAAAGGCGCGACCGAGCTGGGTAAGCGCGCCGAAGTGAAGAATCTTAATTCATTTCGCAGCGTCGAGCGAGCCGCTGAATACGAGTTCAAGCGCCAAGTTGACCTATTGGAGCGCGGCGAACCAGTGGTTCAGGAAACTCGCGGCTGGAGCGACGACCAGCAAATCACCACTTCACAGCGCTCGAAAGAAGACGCCCAGGATTATCGCTACATGCCTGATCCGGATATCCCGCCAATTGTTTTGACTGACGAGGAGATTGCTCACATGCAGCAGTATATGCCGTTGATGCCAAGCCAGTGCCGAGAGCGTTGGGCTGATCTGGGGTTGGATCATTCGGTGATTACGACGATACTCGGCCATCAGCCGCTCGCGATATTGCTTGATGCTATCAAGACGCTGACGGTGCATAACGAGCAAGCCGTCCTTGATGAACTGGGGGTTGACAAGATAAAATATCAGCGGCTGGTCAAGCGGATCTTTAACTGGTTTGCTTCGACGTCGGAGGAGCTGATTGATATGGATCTCATCGGGGAGGGCTATGTTGGCCCACGTCGGTTGACGGAGCTGTCGCTACTCGTTGAGAATAACGAGGTGAGTTCGACGGGCGGTAAGGAGATTTTCCTCAGTTTGTTTGATCGACAATATTTCGAGCAGGGGCCGCGCGAGATTGCCGAGAGTAAGAATTTGTTGCAGGTGTCTGACGAGAGGGTCATCGCAGCCATCGTTGACGAAGTATTGAATAACCCAGCCTCGGCGGCATCCATCGCTGATATTCGCTCGGGCAAAGACAAAGCTATCGGCTACCTCGTCGGCCAAGTCATGAAGCGCTCTAAGGGTCAGGCCAACCCGAGCCTCACCCAGAAATTAATTCGAGAGCGACTGTAATGAAAACATTCACGCGTATTCAACCAACTACCATACAGAATGTCGGTGAGGCGTACAAACGCTCGGCCGTCATCAAGCGGTATCAAGCAGAGGATGGCGAACAGCATGAGTTTACAACCTTCTTTTCTGAGGAGTTAGTGTCAGTGTTGGTGGTGGCAGTGACGACGGATAGCAAGATCGCTATGACCTATCAGTTTCGAGCTGGTCCAGAAAAATGGCTCTATGATTTTCCCGGCGGTGACGGGGAGCCGGGTGAAGCAGTAGAGATGGTAGCGCGGCGTGAACTAGTGGAAGAGACCGGCTGCACGCCAGGGCGCTTTGAATATATTGGTGAATGCTATGAGGGGCCGTACATCAATATCAAGATCGCAGTGTACTTGGCGACTGACTGCGTGTACAATGAGGATACAATTCACCTTGATGAAGCTGAAAGTAGCCAGGGCGCTGAACTACGGTTTGTTTCAGCGGCAGAGTTGTTTGCTATCGCTCGGGCGGGTGATTTATGTGTAACAGGGCCATTCGCGCTTTTGTTTGATTATTTAGATAACCTACGACAGGAGGAACTATCATGAAAAAACCAACCAAAGCTATCATTGCTGCCGCCGGCTTCGGTACGCGGTTCTTGCCGCAAACCAAGGCTATGCCAAAAGAAATGATGCCACTGATCGACAAGCCGATTATCCAATACGTTGTCGAGGAATTAGTCGAGGCCGGCATCAAAGATATCATTATCATCGGCAGCGCCAACAAACGAGCAATTGAGGATCATTTTGACAGGCCGAACGAGGAACTACTGGTCAATCTGCGGGCGGGCGGCGCCAAGAAACAGCCACTGATTGACATCGTGAATAATTTGTCGGAAATGGCAAACTTTGTTTACATTCGCCAGAAAGGCCCGTACGGTAATGCCACACCGTTGACCTGCGCCGCGCATTTGATCAATGGTGATGAGCCGGTTATCTATACGTTTGCTGATGACTTTATTGCTGCCAGTCCCAGCCGGTTCCGCCAAATAATCACTGCGGCGCAAAAATTAGACGGCGCGGTGCTATCGTGCAAGAAGATTATTGATGATGCTGAATTTGATCGCTACGGCGTGGTTAACGGTGAGCAGGTTGCTGACGGTGTGATCAAGATGACGAACATTGTTGAAAAACCAGGCAAAGCTAATGCCCCATCCGATCTTGCAAGCGTCAGTAGCTATTTGCTGCCGGGCGAGTTCTTTAGCTATCTCGAGAAAGCCAAGCATGCGTTTGATGGTCACGGTGAATTTACGGTGCAGCCGATTATGCAGAGCATGATTGATGACGGCCATAGTTTTTATGGCGTGGAAATTACCAATGGCACGTACTATGACACTGGCGACAAGCTAGAGTATCTCAAGACAGTGATCGATTTTGGCATGCGTGATCCGAAGCTTGGTGCGAGCCTTCGCGAATATCTAGTCAAGCGGCTTGAGGAAAATGGCGCCAACTAAATCGTCAAAAGAACGTGGCCATAAGGAGGCTAAGGCCGCCGACCCACGTCCCTCGGTAGCCCGCCGCGCCATTGATCGCATCAAGCGTGACAATGAAAACGGTGCTCGGCAAGCAATGATTGAAGACTTGTTTTTTGATTTTCATCGATCACAGCGGCAGATCTATTGGATAAACTTTTGGCGCGGCTTTTTCTTTGGCATGGGTAGCCTTGTGGGCGTGACGGTACTGATCATGGTGTCAGCTTGGCTGCTGGGGCGGTTTGCCGACGTCTTTCCGGCGCTGGCGGATTTTCTCAACCAGCTGATTGATACCATGCAGCGGCGGCGCTAGCATGCTATACTGGGTGAAGAAAGAGGAGGTGGCGCCCACGAGGGAGGCGCAATGAATAATGGCTACCAAACATACGACAGCTTCAGCTCAAGCCGCGGCCGCGTTGCAGCCGTCTGATTACGTGCACCTACATAATCACACTCACCATTCGCTTCTGGATGGGCTGACTAAAATTCCTGACATGGTGGCTCGGGTGAAGGAGCTGGGCATGGAGGCCTGTGCTATCACCGACCACGGTACCATGTCGGGTGCGATCGAGTTTTATAAAGCGGCTAAGAATGTCGGTATCAAGCCAATCATCGGCATTGAAACCTACGTAGCAGCCCGCACTCGTCACGACCGCGACCCGGCCAAGGACAAGGCACGTTATCACCTAACGCTGCTGGCTATGAACCACAAGGGCTATCAAAACCTGATGCAGCTCAGTACTATTGCTAACCTTGAGGGCGTCTACTACAAACCGCGTATTGACCACGAATTGCTGGAACAATACAATGAAGGCATCATCTGTATGTCTGGCTGTATTGGTGGTGAGCTGGGCGAGAATTTGCGTAATGATGATTATGAAAAAGCTAAGGAAATTGCTGGCTGGTACAAGTCAGTGTTTGGCGACCGATACTACATGGAGCTCCAAGACCATGGTCACCCCGAAGCTCGCAGCCACTGGCCGGAGCAGAAAAAAGTCAATGATTACATTGAGCGTATCAGCGAGGAATTGGATATTCCGTGTGTGGTGACCAGCGACGGTCATTATCTCAATCACGAAGATCAGGAGGCGCATGAGATTTTGCTGTGCGTTGGTACCGGTGCGTATTTGAGTGATGAAAAGCGGATGAGCTTGAAGGATTTTGAGCTCCATTTGACGACGCCAGAAGACATCATTTCGCGGTGGCAAACAACCAATCCTCAGGCAATTGCCAATACCAAAGCCATCGCCGACCGCTGTGACGTGGAAATCAAACTGGGTGATATTCTCATCCCGAAATTTCCAACGCCAAACGGTGAATCCGAAAAAGAATATCTGGATCATCTGGTGTATAGCGGTATGGCAGTACGGTACGCTGGCATGAAGTTGGAGGACGCGAAGAAGCTCCCGAATGATCAGCTGCGAGCCAAGTTATCAGAGGCGCAGCTAGAGCGACTGGACATGGAGTTTGGTGTGCTCGACAACATGGGTTATAACGGCTACTTCCTCATTGTTCAGGATTTTATCAACTGGGGCAAATCTCAAGGGATTATTTTTGGGCCGGGACGTGGTTCAGCGGCTGGCTCAATCATCGCCTATGCGCTGAATATCACTGACCTTGATCCGCTACATTATGACCTGCTGTTCGAGCGCTTCCTTAACCCCGACCGTATCTCCATGCCTGACATCGATATCGACATTCAAGATACCCGTCGCGGCGAGGTGATCGAATATTGTGCCAAGAAATATGGCTCAGAACGAGTGGCCAATATCTGTACCTTTGGCACCATGGCGGCGCGGGCGTCGGTGCGTGACGTGGCGCGGGTATTGCAGGTGCCGTACGGCGAGTCTGACCGGCTGGCCAAGCTCATCCCGCCACCCGT